>RFZO01000140.1 GCA_009920715.1 Actinomycetota bacterium
GTGGTTCATGGTGTCCGGCGACGACGTGATCGCAGCACACGCCAAACAGTTCTTCGGCGCCGACGAAGGCTGGATCATCCCGCTGCTCGACGTGTGGTCGCTGACATCGCCGCAGCTGCGCGAGTTCAACGTCGCCGCCTGGGCGCCCGTCGATCATGACCCGGTTCCGAAGATGGTCGTCGACTTCTTCGAACGGTCACAGGCCCGCTGCATCGCGATGACCCGCCACGGGTTCGCCGAGTTCGACCGCCACGGCCTCAACCCGGCGTACATCCCGCTCGCCGTCGACACCACCACCTACCGCCCCACCTTCGACGTCCACATCGAAGGCCGCAAGGTGTCGGCCCGCCAGTTCCTCGACCTGCCCGACAACGCGTTCGTCGTCGGCATGGTCGGCATGAACAAGGACCCGAACGACCGCAAGGGTTTCGCCGAAGCGTTCCAAGCGTTCGCCCGGTTCGCAGCCCGCCGCAAGAACGCCATCCTGCATGTGCACACCGAGAAGTCGGGCACCGGCGGCGGACTCAACCTGCCCGAACTCGCCGCCGCCGCAGGCATCCCCAAGGACGCCATCCGGTTCACCAACCAGTACGCCTACATGATCGGCTTCCCACCGAAGCTGATGGCAGCCATGTACACAGCGTTCGATGTGCTGCTCGCCCCGTCACGCGGCGAAGGGTTCTGTGTCCCACTCATCGAAGCACAGGCCTGCGGTGTCCCGGTCATCGCTTCCAACTTCACCGCCCAAGCAGAACTGGTCGGTGCCGGCTGGACTGTCGGCGGCCAACTCTGGTGGGACGGCCCGTCCCGCTCCTGGTATCAGACCGCCAACGTGTTCGAGATCGAACGGGCACTCGACAAGGCGTACGACACCGACCTCGACGAGCTGAGCCCGAAAGCGATCGAGTTCGCCCTCGGCTACGACGCCGACACCGTCTACCGCACCTACTGGCGTCCGTACCTCAACACGCTTGACACTCGACCGGCGGCCGACAAGGAGCCGATGGAGAAAGTCACGGTGCTGGTCCCGGCCGTGAACCGTCCCGAGAACGTGGCCCGCCTCGTCGACTCGTTCAACGCCACCAACGACGGCACCGCCCAGCTGCTGTACGTGGTGGAGTCACAGCATCACGACCAGCTCGACGCCCTCGACGCCGCCGGAGCCACTTACATCTTCGCCACCCGAGGCAGCTCGTACGCCTCCAAGATGAACGAAGGCTTCAGCGCCACCGACACCGACTGGGTGTTCCTCGCCGGTGACGACGTCGAGTTCACACCCGGCTGGATCGAAACGGCACGCACCCTGTCGGACCGGTTCGATGTCATCGGCACCAACGACTCCGAACCGGGCCGTGTGCGCAACCCGCTCGTCGCGGCTGGCAAGCACGCCGACCACTTCTTCGTCCGACGCTCCTACGTCAACGACGACGGCGCATCGCTCGAAGGTCCGGGCATCCTGTGCCCCGAGGCGTACTACCACTGGTACACGGACAAGGAAATGATCCAACTCGCCAAGGCCCGAGGAGTGTTCGCCCCGTGCTTGGAATCGGTGGTCATCCATCACCATCCCGGCTACGACGGCCGCGAAGATCTGCGGGCCAACGACCCGACCTACATGAAGGCGGTCGAGTTCTCCGAGATGGACGAGATCGCGTTCCGCCGCAGGGCGCCGCTGATCGAACAACACCAGACCGTCCGAAAGGACATCTGGTCATGAGCCGCCCCACCATCATCGACGTGTTCCCGTTCAACAACGAACTGGACATGCTGCAATGCCGGCTCGAGGAGATGTCGTCGGCGGTCGACTGGTTCATCGCCATCGAAGCCGACGTCGACCACCAAGACCATCCCAAGCCGTTCCACCTGACCGACAACCTCGACCGGTTCTCCGCCTGGTCCGATCAGCTGATCGTCGTCCGAGCGACCGGGATGCCAACGTTGGCTGACGACCCGGATCCGTGGGCCCGAGAACTGGCCCAACGCGAATACGCCATCGAAGGCCTCCGCCAGATCAACGCCCGACGGGAGCTGCAAGCCGACGACATCGTCCTGCACGGCGACGTCGACGAAATCTGTCGGGCTGTCCATGTCCGCAACGTCCGACCCCGCACCGGGTTCGTCACGTTCGAACAGCGGCTGCACTGTTTCGCCGTCGACTGGCTCCACCCCGACCCGTGGGGCGGCACCGTCGCCGCCACCTTCCGCCAGCTCGGCCAGCTCGGACAGTGGCCGTTCCAGAAGTTGCGCAACACCCGCAACGCCAACATGGCCCTGCCCGACGCCGGATGGCATCTGTCATGGTTGGGCGGCAAAGAGGCAGCGCTTGCCAAGCTCGGATCGTTCTGCCATCCCGAGATCGCCGAACGCACCCTTGTCGGGCTCAGCTCCGACCTGTACCTGCGGGAAGGGTTCCATGTCGACGGCCGGCGGATGAAACCGGTCGATGTCGACGAGTCATGGCCGAAGATGATCGCCGAGCGTCGCTGCCCGGAAGTGTGGTTCCGTCCCCGATGAGCACCCACACCGCCACCTTCACCGAGAACTGGTTCGACCAGGTATCGCAGGACCGGCTTGCCGAACTCGGCCGGCTGGTCGACAACGTCCCCGGCGTCATCGTCGAGATCGGATCATGGGAGGGACGCTCCACCTGCGTCCTCGCCAACGCGATCCGCCCTCGAGAAGTGATCGCCATCGACACTTGGCAGGGTTCGCCCGGCGAGATCTCCCACGACCTCGCCGCCGAACGCGACGTCCACGCCACCTTCGCAACCAACGTCGCAGCACTGACCGGCGGCAACGTCCGCGAATGGCGTTCCGGCTGGCGTGACGCCATCCCACAAATCGACGACCCGATCGCCCTGTGCTTCATCGACGCCGAACACACCTACCGCGAGGTCTACGACAACATCCAAGCCGTGCTGCCCAAGCTTGCGTCGGGCGGTGTGCTGTGCGGCGACGACGCCGGCCACCCACCGGTCCGCCGAGCAGTACTCGACCTGCTGCCCGAACAGGACGTGTTCGTCAAGGGCAACGTGTGGTCGTGGCGCAAACCGGCACTGGCCGACATGTACCGCACGGTCGCGTCGACACCGTCCGACATCTACCTGCACCTGCCACGGTTCGTCGAACTCGTCACCCGCTCCAAGGCCACCAAAGTCCTCGAGCTGGGCACCCGCACCGGTGTGTCAACCATCGCCTGGCTTCACGCACTCGAGCAGACCGGCGGCCACCTGTGGTCGGTCGACATCGACAGCCAGCCGCCGATCGGTCAGTTCCCGCATTGGACGTTCATCCAAGGCGACGACATGGACGGCACAGTGCAAGCACAACTGCCCGCCCCGTTCGACATCGTCTTCTTGGACACGTCGCACCACTACCAGCACACCAAAGCCGAACTCGACCGCTACCAGCACATGGTGCGACCCGGCGGCCTCATCGTGTGCCACGACACCGAACTCCCCATCCCCGAAGGCGCACCGGCAGGCGACCCGACCTATCCGGTGAAACGGGCCATCGAGGAGTTCGTCGCAGCAACCGGCCGTCGCTGGCTCAACATCCCCGACTGTTGGGGACTCGGAATCATCGAGGTGAACGCATGACGCTGACCAACGCATACGCCTCGATGGCCGCCCTCAAAGCGGAACTCAACATCGGACAGGCCGACACCTCCTACGACGTCAAGCTCGAAACAGCACTGAACTCGGCATCCCGCCAGATCGACCGGCACTGCGGCCGCCGCTTCTGGCAGGACACCGCTGTCGTCGACCGCCAGTACTACGCCGACACCCCGTACCTGGTGCACACCGACGACATCTCCACCCTCACCGGGCTGGTGGTCAAGGTCGACACCGGCGACGACGGCACCTACGCCACCACCCTCACGATCAACACCCAGTTCATCGTGCTGCCCACCAACGCCGGCGACGACGGACTGCCCTGGTACATGATCCGTCTCGTCGACGCCGACACCACCACGTTCCCGCTGTGGACCTCCGGTCGACCAAGCGTCCAAGTGACCGCCAAGTTCGGGTTCGCCACCGTCCCCGACGACGTCAACAAGGCCTGCCTCATCCAAGCCACCCAACTGTTCAAAGCATCTGACGCCGTGTTCGGTGGGCTTTCGTTCGATGCTGGCATCCTGCGAGTCCGGGAAACGTTGAACCCGATGGCCGCAGCCCTCGTCGAGTACTACGTGAAGCCGAGGGTTGCGTGACCACGATCGCCGAAGTGCGCGACGACATGGCCGACGTGCTGCGCAACCTTGACGGCTGGTCAGTCGCATCCGGCTACATCGGCGACATGGTCAACACCTACAGCCTCAAGATCGGGCGACCGGCGTTCGACCCTCGCATGGTGTTCCAACAAGCCAAAGCGGTCCACCAGTTCACCGTCTCGGCGTACGCCCCACGCGCCACCCCCGAGGTGTCCGAAGCGGCGCTGGACGCACTCTGCGAACTGTCCGGCACAGGGTCACTGATCGCCACCGTCCAGAACGGGGCGAACTGGACCGCCGACATCGACTACGCCGTCGTCACCAACTGCGGCGAAGTACAGGTCATCACATGGATCGACGGCGTCGACTACCTCGCCGTCCAGTTCAACATCGAGGTGTGCTTCTAAATGCCGTTCGCATCCGCACAAGTCAGCCGCCTGTATGTCGGCCTGCTCAACTTCTCCGGCTACACCCGTTCCTACAGCCACCAATACCAGTCGGAAATGTTGGACGTCACCGTCCTGACGTCGACATCGAAAGAGTTCATCCCCGGACAGGAATCAGCAACGTTCAGCGCCGACATGCTGCTCGACAACGCTGCGACCGCGACCAGCCAGTTCGGAATCCTGTACACCGCGAAGTCGACACCGCAGGTCGTCACCTTGGCACCGTCCGGCACCACCCGAGGTGCCGAAACCTGGCAGCTGCTCGCCAACGAAACCAACTTCTCGACGACCGCACCGGTCGCCGATGTCGTTTCCGCAGCCGTCCAATTTCAGGCCGACGGCCTCATCGACCCGGGCGTCATCCTCGACCCCGAAACAGCGATCACGATCGACACCAACGGCACCTCGGTCGACAACACCGCCGCCACCTCCAACGGCGGCGTCGCTCACCTGCACGTCACCGCCTACAGCGGCCTCACCTCCAACTCGATCATCATCGAACACTCGACCAACAACTCCACTTGGACAACGTTGGCAACTTTCACGTTGGTCACCGGCACCGGCAGCGAACGCCTCGTCATCGCCGCCGGCACCACCGTCAACCGCTACCTGCGCATCCGTGACGACGTCACCGGCACCGGCAGCTGCACTCGTTTCGTGTCGTTCGCACGACGCTAACCCTCTCCACCAACCCCCACCCCTGAGGAGACATCATGCCCTTCCGCGCCGGAACCACCACCGCCTTCTAC
>RFZO01000015.1 GCA_009920715.1 Actinomycetota bacterium
ATGGGTCTGAACACCCTGCCGTGCAGCGTGGACGTCGCCATCGCGTGCTGGCCGTGGGGCGCCTACCTCGGCGACGAGGCGCTCACCAAGGGCGTGCGCATGAAGATCTCCTCGTGGAAGCGTCTTGACCACAACATGCTCCCGCCCGCCGCCAAGACGGTGGCCAACTACGCCAACAGTTCGCTCGCCAAGGTCGAGGCCCTGCGCGCCGGCTACGACGAGGCGATCCTGCTGAACAACGAGGGGCTCGTCAGCGAGTGCACGGGGGAGAACCTCTTCGTCGTGCGCGGCGGCAAGGTCATCACCCCGCCGCTGGCGGCCGGCGCCCTCGAGGGGATCACCCAGTGGAGCGTCATCAAGATCCTCGAGGACATGGGCTACGAGGTGGAGAAGGGCAACATCGCGCGCTCCGACCTGTACATCGCCGAGGAGATCTTCTGCGTCGGCACGGCCGCCGAGGTCAGTGCCATCAACTCGGTCGACGACCGCGACGTGCCCTGCCCCGGACCGATCACCCTGAAGGTGGCCGACACCTACGGCAAGGCCGTCCGCGGCCAGATCCCCGCCTACAGGCACTGGTGCGAGCTGGCCTGAGCCGCCCCGCCCCGACACCCCTTTTCCACAGACTTTCCAGCCCCGCACCGGCCCGGGCGGGCTTGTCCACAGGTTCGCCCACAGGGCAGGTTGACGATGGTGGATAACGGGGCGAGAATGTCCCCCATGTCGACCAAGGCCATCCCCGCACCGCTCGCGGTACTGGCCTGCGCCGGCATTGAAATTCGTTAGCGCATGGCGGTTCCCGTCATGCGCGTCAAGGCCGCCCCACCGGGCGGCTTTTTCGTTCCCGCAGTGACAGAACCGACCCGAGCTACCCGACAGGCAAGGACAGGACATGAACAACACGGTTGAGATGGTCGAGGTGTTCGACACGACCCTGCGCGACGGCATGCAGGTTGAGGGTGTGTCGGCGACGGTGGAGGACAAGCTGCGCATCGCCGAGCAGCTGGACTTCCTCGGTGTCCACTACATCGAGGGCGGCTGGCCCGGCGCCAACCCGAAGGACGTCGAGTTCTTCGAGCGCGCCAAGACCGAGCTGAAGCTCACGAACTCCACCCTCGTGGCGTTCGGGTCCACGCGGCGCCCGAAGGGCAAGACCGACGACGACCCGACCCTGCGCAACCTGATCGAGGCCGGCACGTCCGCGGTGTGCATCGTGGCGAAGTCGTGGGACTACCACGTGACCGAGGCGCTGCAGACCACGCTCGACGAGGGTGTCGCGATGGTCGCGGACTCGGTGCGGTTCCTCGCCTCCCACGACCGGATGGTCATGGTCGATCTCGAGCACTTCTTCGACGGGTACCGCAACAACCCCGAGTTCGCGCTCCGCATCGTGGAGGCCGCGGTCACCAACGGCGCAACTCACCTGGTCATGTGCGACACGAACGGCGGGTCGCTGCCCCACGAGGTGGAGGCCACGGTCGCGGCCGTGAAGAAGTTCGTCGGTGACGACGCCACCCTCGGCATCCACTGCCACGACGACACCGGCTGCGCCGTCGCCAACTCCATGGCGGCGGTGCGCGCGGGGGTGCGCCACGTGCAGGGCACCCTGAACGGACTCGGCGAGCGCACGGGCAACACCAACCTCACCACCGTCATCCCGAACCTGCAGCTGAAGATGGGGTACGCCTGCCTTCCGGACGGGCACCTGAACAGGCTCACCGCGGTCTCGAACCACGTGGCGGAGGTGCTGAACAGGCCCCTGAACCCGCAGGCGCCGTACGTGGGCAACTCCGCGTTCGCCCACAAGGCCGGCCTGCACGTCTCCGCGATCAAGCGGGCGAAGGATGCCTACGAGCACATCGACCCGGAGGTCGTCGGCAACGGCACCAGGTTCGTCGTCAGCGAGATGGCGGGCAGGGCCACGATCGAGGTGAAGGCGGAGGAGCTCGGTCTCGAGCTCGACGGCATCGTCGTCGGCGACATCATCGACCGGCTGAAGGAACTGGAGCACGCGGGCTACCACTTCGAGGCGGCCGACGCCTCGCTCGAGCTCCTCATGCGGCGCGCCGCAGGGTGGGAGCAGACGCATTTCGCGGTCGAGTCGATGCGTGTCATCACCGACGAGAGCCCGAACCAGGTGTTCACCACCGAGGCGACGGTGAAGGTGCACGTGGGCGACCAGAGGTTCGTGCACACGGCGGAGGGCAACGGCCCGGTCAACGCCATCGACGCCGCCCTGCGGTCGTGCCTCCGCGGCACCTACCCGCAGATCGACCGCATCCACCTGACGGACTACAAGGTGCGCATCCTCGACGGTGCCACCGCCACCGGTGCCGTCACGCGCGTCCTCATCGACGCGACGAACGGCGACAGGTCATGGACCACCATCGGTGTCTCGGCGAACATCATCGAGGCCTCCTGGAAGGCGCTCGAGGAGTCGCTCGTGTACGGCCTGCTGCACGACGCCGGGTGACAAGGCGCAGCGGAGGGGCCCGCAATTAGGCTGGGGCCATGGCTGCCCCCCGCTACGCACCGACACCGGTCACCGAGCCGGCCCGTTCCTACGACTCCCCGGACCACGTGCCCGCGCCATGGGAACCAGACCGCAAGGCAGAGATAGAGGGTCGCCAGCCCGCCGGTGCGCGGCTCGGCTACCAGGGGCCCGACCAGGGATACGTGATGACACTCGCCAGCCGTGCCCGCGGCCGGGTGGTGGTGCAGGCGGGGGAGAGCGTGGACGACGCGCTGCGGGGCTGCTCGCTTGTCGCACTGCGCCGTGCCTCGCTGTTCGGCCGTGCCCCCATGGTGCACGACCTCACCCTCGCACTCTCCATCTGGGGTTTCCTCTCGTCCGACGTGCCGGCGGAACTGCTCGCCGCGCGTCGCGACCTGTTCGAGGGCGTGCACAATGCCGCCCACCACTACGCCGAGGGACGCGCGATCGCCGACATGGTGCCCGAGGCGACACTCAGGCTGTCCCACACCGAGGCGGCGGCACGCATGCCCGGCGCGTGGCGCGAGCTCACGGGGTTCGGCGGGTGAGCGCGTACAAGGCGCCGCTCGGCGACATCAGTTTCGTCCTCCATCGTTTCTGCAGGCTGGGCGACATCTCGTCGCTGCCGAAGTTCGCGGGCGTTGACATGTCGGTCGTGCCCGACATGCTCGCCGAGGCCGCACGCTTCTTCGAGGAGTCGTTCGCCCCGCTGAACGCTGTCGGCGACACCGTCGGGTCGCACCGCAACGACGACGGCACGGTCACCACGCCCCCCGGCTTCAAGGAGGCCTACGGGGCGTACGTCGAGGCGGGCTGGGGCACCGTGGGTTTCGACCCCGGGTTCGGCGGCGGCGGATTCCCGTGGGTCGTCAACATCGCCGTGCAGGAGATGATGAACTCGGCGAACATGGCGCTGACCATGGCGCCGCTCCTCACGCAGGGTGCGATCGACGCGATCATGCACCACGGTGACGAGACGCAGAAGATGACCTACCTGCCCAAGATGATCACGGGCGAGTGGACGGGCACCATGAACCTCACCGAGCCTGACGCCGGGAGCGACGTGGGTGCCGTGCGCACGAGGGCCGTGCGCCGCGACGACGGCACGTACCTGATCACCGGCACGAAGATCTACATCACGTTCGGCCAGCACGACATGGCCGACAACATCATCCACCTCGTGCTCGCGCGCACCCCCGATGCACCTCCCGGCACGAAGGGAATCTCGTGCTTCATCGTTCCCCAGCGCATCCTCGATGCCGACGGAAACCCGGGGGCGGAGAACGACGTGAAGTGCGTGAGCATCGAGCACAAGACGGGCATCAAGGCCAGTCCCACGTGCGTGCTCTCGTACGGCGACAACGGCGGCGCGGTCGGCTACCTCATCGGCGAGGAGAACCGCGGCATGACCTACATGTTCACGATGATGAACCAGGCGCGCCTGGGCGTGGGTCTCGAGGGTCTCGCGCTCATCGAGCGCGCCTACCAGCAGGCGCTCGAGTACTCGGTGCAGCGCCGGCAGGGCCGCGCGCCCGGAGCGAAGGGTGCGGAGAGCTCGCCGATCATCGACCATCCCGACGTGAAGCGGATGCTCCTCACCATGAAGAGCACCATCGAGGCCCTGCGCCGGCTGATCTACTGGAACGCCGGCTGCCTGGACATCTCCGCGCACCACCCGGATGCCGACGAGCGCGAGCGCGCCGCCGACATGGCCGCCCTGCTCACCCCGCTCTCGAAGGGCTGGGGCACCGACATGGCGGTGGAGCTCACCGGCACGGCGGTGCAATTGCACGGCGGCATGGGATTCATCGAAGAGACGGGGATCGCCCAGCACTGGCGGGACTCGCGCATCACCACGATCTACGAGGGCACGAACGGGATCCAGGCGATGGACCTGGTGGGACGAAAGATCGGGCTGAAGGCCGGTGCGGTCGTCGCGCGGCTGTTCGACGAGATCGCATCCGTCGATGCGCGGCTCGCCGTGCACGCCGACCTGGCGCAGACCCGCACCGAACTGGCGGCCGCGCTCGATGCCGTGCGCGGCACGACGCAGTGGATCATGGAGCACGCCGGCGACCCGGTGGACGTGCTGTCCGGCGCCACGCCGTACCTGCGGCAGATGTCGCTGCTCGTCGGCGGCTACTGCATGGCAGAGTCGGCACTCATCGCCCGCGAGGCCGGTGACCTTCCGGCGGACGTTGTCGCGGCGAAGGTGGGCACTGCCCGGTTCTTCTGCGAGCAGCTGCTGCCGCAGGTGCACGGCCTGAGCGGTGCGGTCATGGGCGACAGTGCGTTGCTCATGTCCTTCGACGCCGCTTCACTCGCCGTCTGACCCGGGCGGGGACCGCTCAGAGATCTATTGCGTGGCGCTTCAGCGCCTCGATGTCGCAGAACTCGCGCGCCGCAACGTGCGTGCTGCGCAGTTTCACCTGCGGTGCCATGCCGGCCTCGTACGCCTCCTGCCACCGCGGGGCGCACAGGCACCATTGGTCGCCGGCCTTCAGACCCGCGAACCCGTACTGGGGCATCGGCGTGCTGAGGTCGTTGCCGACGCTCTTCGAGAACGCGAGGAACTCCTCCGTCATCACGGCGCAGACTGCGTGGACACCCACGTCGTCGCCGCCGACCTCGCAGCATCCGGTGCGGTAGAAGCCGGTCATCGGGTCGGTGCAGCAGGTCTGGAGCGGCTCGCCGAGCACGTTGACCTGGTCGGTGGAGGTGAACCCTTCGGCCATGTCAGCTGATCTGCGTGCCGAGGAGCGTGCCGATGAGGTACGTGGCGCCGGTGGCGACGAGCAGGATGAGCACCTGGCGTGCGGATGACCGTGCGACCGAACGCTCCGTGGACACACCGAGCGCCGCACCGACCGCGGCGGCGCACACGACGCCGATGGACACCGACGTGACGGAGGCGGCCGTGCCGGAGCCGAAGAACCACGGGACCACGGGGAGCAGCGCACCCACGAGGAACATCGCGAACGAGAGCAGTGCCGCGCCAAGCGCCGACGGCATCTCCGTGGGGTCCAGTCCGAACTCCTCCCGCGCGTGCACGAGCAGGGCCCGCTCGGGGTCCTGCATCACCTCGGTGGCCCCGGCGATGGCCTGCTCGCGGGTCATTCCGTGGTCCTCGTAGAAGGCGGCGAGCTCGAGCGTCTCCTTCTCGGGGTTCTTCTGCAGCTCACGCCGCTCGATCTCCATCTCGCGCTGCACGAGCTCGTTCTGTGCCGACACCGAGATCCACTCGCCGGCCGCCATGCTGAATGCCCCGGCGACCGCACCGGCCAGCCCGCCGAGCCGCACGACGGAGGCGGCCACCCCGCCGCCGGCGAAACCGAGCACCAACGACACGTTCGACACGAGGCCGTCGCTGATGCCGAACACCGCGGCACGTGCGAGCCCGCCCGCGACCGCCCTGTGATCCTCGTTCATCAAGTGCGGCGCTCTGCGACCCATGACGGACACGCTAGTCCGCACGCCCGGAACGGCATCCCAACTAGCCTCAATTCACATGGATGCCCCTCGCTACAGGTTCGCGCCTTCGCCGACGGGGTTCTTCCACGTGGGCGGCGCACGCACAGCGCTCTACAACTGGGCGCTCGCCCTGCGCACCGGCGGTACGTTCGTTCTGCGCATCGAGGACACCGACGAGTCGCGCAACAGCCCGGAGTGGACGCAGGGGATCATCGACGCGCTCGCGTGGCTCGGCATCGAGTCCACGTCCCCCAGGTTCGAGGGCCCGTACTTCCAGTCGGCCAACGCGGAACTGCACCGGGTGGCGGCCCTGCGGCTGCACGCCGAGGGCAAGGCCTACTGGTGCGACCTCACCGCCGAGCAGATCCAGGAGCGGGCGAAGGAATCTGGTCGCCAGGGATACGACGGCTACTCGCGCGACAGGGGTCTCGGCCCCGGTCCCGGGCACGTTCTGCGTTTCCGGGTGCCCGAGGGAATGACGGTCGTCGACGACCTCGTGCGCGGCAGGGTGGAGTTCCAGAACGACACCATCGAGGACTTCGTGCTGCTGCGGGGGAACGGGTCGCCGATGTTCCTGCTTGCGAACGTGGTGGACGACATCGAGATGCGCATCACGAACGTGGTGCGCGCCGAAGAGCACCTCCCCAACACGCCGAAGCAGCAGCTCCTGTGGGAGGCGCTCGGGCACGCGCCCCCGGTGTGGGCACACGTCCCCGTGCTGGTGAACGAGCAGCGCAAGAAGCTCTCGAAGCGACGCGACAAGGTGGCGCTCGAGCAGTACCGGGCCGAGGGGATACTCGCCGATGCGATGGTCAACTACCTGATGACACTCGGGTGGGCGCCCGCCGGCGACACCGAGATCGTGCCCTGGTCGCGGATCGTCGACGAGTTCCGGCTGGAGGACGTGAACCACTCGCCGGCATTCTTCGACGTGAAGAAACTGTCCGCCTTCAACGGCGACTACGTCCGGATGCTCACACCGGCGGAGTTCATCGACGCGGCACGGCCGTTCCTCGCGGGAGACGTCCCGTGGCCGGCCGACCGGTTCGACCAGTCGGTGTTCGACAGCGCCGCGCCGCTCATCCAGACGCGCATCGGTGCCCTCGCCGACATCCCCGCAATGGTCGACTTCCTTTTCCTCGCCGACCCGAAAATCGACCCCGATGCGTGGTCGAAGACCATGGCCACGGAGTACGCGGCAGACGTGCTCGACGCCATGAGCGAGGGGCTGAGGGGCTGCGCGTGGGGAGCGGAGGGAATCAAGGCCGTCCTCGACGCGTTCACCGAGTCGCGCGGGCTGAAGCTCGGCAAGACGCAGGCCCCAGTGCGCGTGGCCGTCACCGGCCGCACGGTCGGTCCGCCGCTGTTCGAGAGCATCGAGATCCTCGGCCGCGAGGAGACCCTGCGCCGCATCGCGGCGGCGCGGTCGCGGCTGACCTGAGATGAGCGGGTCACCCGCGGCGGGTGACGTACCCGGCAGGCGCAGTCCCATTGCCACGGTCGTGCGGGGTGCCGTCGCGGTGACGCTCGCGACCGCGGTGACGCTGGGTGCGTACTTCGTCATCTCGTTCGTCCAGGTGCGGAACATGGGATCGGGATCGGATGGCGTCCCGAAACGCGGCGATGTGATCGTGGTGATGGGGGCCGCCCAGTACGACGGAACGCCCTCGCCGATGCTCGAGGGGAGGCTGGCGGCGGCGCTCGCGCTGTGGCAGCAGGGCATCGCACCGCGGATCGCGGTCACCGGGGGCAAGATGCCGTATGACAGGTTCACCGAGGCCGCGACCTCGCGGCGCTGGCTGACCGACAGGGGAGTGCCGCGCGACGCGATCATCATGGAGGACACAGGAAGGTCCACATGGGAGTCGCTCCGTCTGCTCGCACCCGTGCTCGATGATGCCGGGGTTCGCTCGGTCGTGATGGTCACGACCAACTGGCACGTCGCGCGGTCCACCCACGCGATGCGCGAGCTCGGGTTCGCGGTGACCCCGTCCCCCGTGGACGGGAGCCTCTCCGGGGACACGGCACGATGGGTGCGCGAGGCGGTCGGTGTGGGCATCGGTCGGATCATCGGGTTCGGCCGGCTCGAGAGTCTCACCGACTGACTGTCCGTTCCGGTCGGGGCGGCCGCGTCAACGTTCGGTACAGTCGCCCCATGGCGGCCCGACGTTCTTCAGCGAGCGAGGAAGGTGCACCGGGGGTCGAGACACAGTCCACGCGTGCCAGGTTGGTGAGCGTCGCGGCGAGCCTGATCGACGAACACGGGGAGTGGGGCGTCAAGCTCGACGACGTGCTCGCCGTGTCGGGCGCATCAGCCAGTTCCGTGTACCACTTCTTCGGGAACCTGCGCGGTCTGGTGGACGAGGCCCAGGTGCAGCGGTTCACCGAGGCCAGGTTCTTCGACGTGCTCCACTTCCGCGACGCCGTCGCGGAAGTGCAGACACGCGAGGAGCTCCGCGTACTCGTCGACACGTACCTGCGGGGCATGATCGCCGCTTCGCGAGTGCCCGGCCGCGCCCGGCGGCTCAGTGCGCTCGCCAGCAGCCAGCACAACCCCGCCATGAGATCACGGCTCGCAGCGCTCGAGACAGAGTCCCTCGATGATGTTGCCGCCGGGCTCGCCGACCTGCAGTCGCGGGGCCTCGTCGACGCATCAATCGATCCCCGCACGGTTGCGGCCGTCGCGTCGGGCCTTCTGTTCTCCCGTTCGCTCCCGGAGCTCATCGGGGACGACGATCTCCAGCGGGCGTGGGACGACCGCGTGGTGGCTCTCATCACCGCGGAACTCGGCCTGCAGGCCTGAGCGGGGCACCCGTCACCGGTGGTTGCCGCACCGGTTCACCGCTACACTTCCTCACCGCACTGGGGAATGGTGTAATTGGCAACACAGCAGTTTCTGGTACTGTTATTCAGGGTTCGAGTCCTTGTTCCCCAACCACTCGCTCTCCGGCGGTGCTGAGTCACCTCCCGCTGGTGTAGAACTCCCGCATGGCCATCGACCTCGCCTCGTTGCAGACCGTCTCGTACCGCGTCGACGACCCGGGAGACCACGGCATCGCCGTCGTGTCGCTCGACCGTGTCGACAAGCGCAACGCGCAGAACAACCTGATGACCTACGAGCTGAACGCCTGCTACGACGACGCCGCCCGCCGCGGCGACGTGAAGGTGATCGTGCTGCGCGCCGAGGGCCCGCATTTCTCCGCCGGGCACGACCTGCGCGACCGTTCTACCCCCGACGAGTTCGACCGCGTCTTCCCCCAGTCCGGGTTCACCGGCGAGGGCCAGGAGGCGATGATGGCCCACGAGGAGGAGGTCTACTTCAACATGTGCTGGCGGTGGCGCAACATCCCGAAGCCCGTCATCGCCGCCGCACAGGGCAAGTCGATCGCGGGAGCGCTGATGCTGCTGTGGGTCGCCGACATCATCATCGCCGCCGAGGACGCCACGTTCTCCGACCCAGTCGTGGCGTTCGGGGTGAACGGAGTCGAGTACTTCGGCCATCCGTGGGAGTTCGGCGCGCGCAAGGCGAAGGAACTGCTGTTCACCGGCGACTCGTTCACCGCACAGGAGGCGATGCAGCTGGGAATGGTGAACAGGGTGGTTCCCGCGGCCGAGCTGGATGACGCCGCAATGGCGATGGCTCGCCGCATCGCGGCGAAGCCGGGTTTCGCCCTGAAGCTCGCCAAGGAGTCGGTCAACCAGACGCTCGAGGCGCAGGGCCAGTACACGGCGATGCGCGCCGCGTTCTCGCTGCAGCATCTCGGTCACTCCAACAACAAGCTGCGCTTCGGCATGGCCATCGACCCGTCGGGGCTGTGACAGCGAACGGGGTGTCGCCCGAGTCCGTCGCCGGCGAGTTCGGGGAGTGGTTGTCGCACAACTGGGACCCCGCGCTCCCGTTGCGCACGTGGAGGGAACTGCTGTGCGACTCCGGGTGGGCGGTGCCGCACTGGCCGGAGGAGTGGATGGGCCGCGGTCTCCCGGCGTGGAGCGAGGTGCTGGTTTCCGCCTGTCTCCGCAGCCACGGTTCGGTCGGTCTGCCGATGGGCGTGGGCATGTCGCTCGCCGCGCCGACCATCCTTGAGCACGGGGACGACGCGCTGAAGCGCTCATTCCTGCGCGCGACGGTGACGGGGAAGTTCACCTGGTGCCAGTTGTTCAGCGAGCCGGGGGCCGGGAGCGATCTTGCGGGTCTGCAGGCACGGGCGGTGCGCGACGGCGACGAATGGGTGGTGAACGGCCAGAAGGTGTGGAACACGAGTGCCCACCACGCGGACTACGGCATCCTCCTCGCGCGCACCGACTCCTCCGTCGCCAAGCATTCAGGCATCACGTACTTTGTCATCCCCATGCGGCAGCCCGGTGTACTGGTGCGTCCCCTCGCGCAGATGAACCACCACTCGTCGTTCAACGAGGTGTTCCTCACCGACGCGCGGGTGCCGGGCGACTGGGTGGTGGGACAGGTGAACAGCGGCTGGACGGTTGCACTCGCCACCCTCGCCCACGAGCGACGGTTCGGGAACATCGTGTCGAGATGGAGCCTCGGTGACGCAAGCGGACGTGCCGTTGAGGAGGCGCGAGCCGAGCACGACGAGCACATGGAGACCTACAAGTGGTACCCGCAGCGCGCGGGTCGCGTGGACCTGGTGGTGCCCGAGATGCAGCGTCGTGGCCTGCGGCACGACGCCGCACTCCGCCAGGAAGTCGCGCGCCTCCTCACGATGCAGCGCATCGCGGGATGGACCGCCGACAGGGCCCGCGCCGCGCGCGAACTCGGCCGGCCACCCGGACCGGAGGGGAGTGTGGGCAAGCTGGCGATGAGCGAGATCGCCCGTCTCGCCGCGCATGTCCACGGGCGCATCGCCGGGGCGGAGGGCTTGCTGAACGGGCCGGACACCGCGGCGGGCGGGATGGTGGCCGAGGTGCTCGTGTCCGTCCCCGGCCAGTCCATCGCCGGCGGCACGGACGAGATCCAGCGCAACATCCTGGGCGAGCGGATGCTCGGTCTGCCCCGCGAGCCACGCTGAACGGGCCGTGGGTGAACACCATGGCCCGCCGATAGAGTCATGAGTCCTCAGGCTCCCATCGTCTAGTGGCCTAGGACACCACCCTCTCAAGGTGGCGGCACGGGTTCGAATCCCGTTGGGAGTGCCAATTCGCGAGCATTCAGGAAGTCTCCCCGGCTCTCATGGCGGGGAAGTCAGGGTTGTTCGGTTTCTCTCGGCCGTACGACGTCTGATCTGTGCCGGCACCGTCGGGTATGTTCCCGTCGTGGGTTTCTTCTCCAGGCGGCTTGTCCCTCGGTCCGTGCGTCGTGCAGTCCATCCAGTCCGTGCCCTCAAGCGGGAGCTGACCCCACGACCCATCAAGAACGCTCGTCGTGCACTCAACCCCGTCGACAATGCGCTCTATGGGCTGGAGCGGAGGATCTTCACGAAGCCAAGACGGGGATCGTCGTCGGGCTCACCTGCCTATTTTCATGACGGTTGTGAAGTCGCGCACCGCACCCCGGAGGCAGCGCAGCGCTGTCGGAAGGGGAGCGACCAGGATGCCGTTTCGTACGCGGAGGAACCCAACCAGTTCGAGAGTTCCTGCCCCAAGTGCGGTTCGTACATCAACGTCAAGATGGACAATTGCCCGGGTTGTGACGCCTCGTTGAACTGGGAGATCTCCCATACTGATTGCGGCGGATCGTTCACCCGGAGGATGGCGGGTGAAGCGGTGTACCTGCGTTGTTCGCGTTGCAACCTCGAGTTCGGCGGCTAGGGGCCGGTCAGCGCCGCACTATCCCTTCGAGGATGTCGGCGGTCTGGGTGGGCATCGACGCAAACGGCGAGTGGTCGGTGTCGAGTGAACGTACGTCTCCGCACCGCGCGGCCATCACACGCTGGTGCACGGGGTTCACGGACAGGTCCTGTTCGCAGACCACATAGGTCGACGGGATCTCCCTCCACGGGGAACTGCTCACCGGCTGGCCGAGAGTGATGCGCGGCTGGGGTGTCAACCTCGGCAGTGCCGCCTCGATCTGGCGATCGGTCATGCAGTTGTACAGCGCCCGGGCAGCCGTGGCGGGTTCGAGAACCACAGTGCCGTCGTCGCGCGGGATCATCGCGGAGTTGAGAAGGGTCGTGCGGTCCTCCTGCGATGCGAGGAAGCTCCCCGTCGACTCTCCGGCATCCAGGCAGAAGGCGGCCACGTAGACCATGTGCGCCACACTCACTTCATCGCGTCCGGCGAGCAAGTGCGCGGCCTCGGAGATCACCACGCCTCCGTAGCTGTGGCCGACGAGGATGACCGACCCTCCCACGGCGGTTGCGGCATCGGCCACCGCGCGCGCATCTCCGTACATGTCAGTGAGGGGCAAGGGTGATGCCCCGTGACCCGGCATGTCGACAGCGTGCGAGGCGATGCCGCGCGAATCAAGCTCGGCCTGGAGGGGTGCCCAGCACCATGCACCGTGCCATGCGCCGTGCACGAGGAGAAGAACCGGCGAGGCCATGGGTCGACACTAACCCCACGGAAACAGGTCGTTCCGGCTCGGCTACCGTTGCGTTGGTCGAAGGGGGAGACAGATGTTCAGTCGCAAGTTCGCCGGGCTCACGCCGGACCGGCCCGCATACGTGATGGCGTCGACGGGCGAGGTCACCACGCACCTCCAGCTGGAGCAGAGGGCGAACCAGCTGGCCCACACCCTTCGCGGTGCCGGACTGCGCAAGGGCGACCACTTCGCGATGTTCATGGAGAACAACAGGCATTTCCTGGAGGTGTGCAGCGCCGGTGAGCGCTCCGGGCTCTATTACACGCCGATCAACTCGTACCTGAAGGCCGAGGAGATGGCGTACATCGTGAACAACAGCGAGTCGCGAGTCCTCATCACCTCACGTGCACGCCGCGAGGTGGCGATGGAGGCGGCGTCGATGTGCCCGAAGGTGGAGCTGTTCCTCATCGTGGACGGGACGGGGGACGACGGCCCGTTCAAGGACTACGAAACGGTCGTGCGCACGCAACCGGTGACCCCGGTCGCGGACGAGAACCTCGGCATCTCGATGCTGTACTCGTCCGGCACCACCGGGCGCCCGAAAGGGATCCTGCGCCCCATGCCGGACGCCCGCCCGGACGAACCCCTGCCGCTGTGGGGTTTCCTCGACAACCTGTGGAAGTACCGCGACGACATGGTCTATCTGTCGCCGGCACCGCTCTACCACTCCGCTCCGCAGGCCGCCGTGGGGCTCACCATCCGCCGCGGTGGCACCGTCATCGTGATGGAGCACTTCGACCCCGAGGAGTACCTGCGTTTCGTGGAGAGACACAAGGTCACGCACAGCCAGCTGGTGCCCACAATGTTCAGCCGGATGCTGAAGCTGCCCGAGGACGTCCGCAACCGGTACGACCTCTCCACGCTCGAGATTGCTGTGCACGCCGCCGCCCCGTGCCCCGTGCCGGTGAAGGAGGCGATGATCGCGTGGTGGGGGCCCATCATCGAGGAGTACTACGGGGCCACCGAGGGTCTTGGGTTCGCAGCGTGCGACTCGGCCGAATGGCTCGCCCACAAGGGGACAGTCGGGAAGGTGATCCTCGGCGAGCTCTCCGTGCTGGACGACGACATGAACCCCGTCCCCCAGGGCACCCCCGGCACGCTGTGGTTCTCCTCGGGGACCGCGTTCACCTACTTCAACGACGCGGAGAAGACGAAGGAGTCCACCTCCCCGGACGGGACCAAGACCACCGTGGGGGACGTGGGGTACGTGGACGACGACGGGTTCCTGTACCTCACCGACAGGGCCACGTTCATGATCATCTCCGGTGGGGTGAACATCTACCCGCAGGAGTGCGAGAACCTCCTCATCACGCATCCGCTCGTCGCCGACGCGGCCGTGTTCGGGGTGCCGAACGAGGACCTCGGCGAAGAGGTGAAGGCGGTCGTGCAGCTGATGCCCGGCGTGCCGGCTGGGCCGGACACGGAGAAGGAGCTCATCACCTTCTGCGCGGAGCACCTCTCGCGCCAGAAAGTGCCCCGCTCAATCGACTTCGAGGCCGAACTGCCGCGCCTGCCCACCGGGAAGCTCTACAAGAAGCCGCTGCGCGACCGGTACTGGGGCGACAAGAAGTCCCGCATCGTCTGATCGCTTCACATAGCCTGACGCGATGCCGCGCGTGACGTTCATCGGTGCCGGGAGCACCGTCTTTGCCCGCAACCTCATGGGGGACATCCTCAGCTGGCCCGAGCTCGCGGCGTCGACCATCGTCCTCCACGACATCGACGAGACTCGCCTGCGCACCTCCGAGATCGTGGGACGAAAGATCGTGGAAACACTCGGTGTGCCTGCTGTCATCGAGGCCACCACCGACCGACGCAGGGCGCTCGCCGGGGCCGACTACGTCATCACCATGTTCCAAGTGGGCGGGTACCGGCCCTCCACGGTGATCGACTTCGAGATCCCGAAGAAGTACGGCCTGGAGCAGACGATCGCGGACACGCTGGGGATCGGCGGGATCATGCGCGGATTGCGCACCATCCCCGTGCTGCTCGACGCGTGCCGCGACATGGAGGAGCTGTGCCCCGGCGCCGTGCTGCTGAACTACGTGAACCCGATGAGCATGCTGTGCTGGGCGGTGTCCCGCGCGTCGAGCATCACCACGATCGGTCTGTGCCACAGCGTGCAGCACACGGCCCACCAGCTGGCGGGCGACATCGGCGTGGACCCCGGTTCGCTCGAGTACGAGTGCGCGGGCATCAACCACATGGCGTTCTACCTGCGCTTCGGCCAGCGCACGGAGGAGGGTGTCCGCGACCTGTACCCGGCGATTGCCGAGCGTGCCCGCACCGTCCCCGCACCGATGCGCGGTGACGAGGAGCGCAGTGACGGCGGGTTCGAGGGCCTGTCCGATGCGGTCCGTTACGAGATGTTCAGGCGGCTCGGCTATTTCGTCACCGAGTCCAGTGAGCACTTCAGCGAGTACGTGCCCTGGTTCATCAAGCGTGACCGTCCGGACCTGCTCGAGGAGTTCGGCATCCCGCTCGACGAGTACCCGCGCAGGTGCGAACGGCAGATCGAGGGGTGGGAATCCCTCCGCCAGCGTCTCGAGAGCCCCGAGGGCCGGCTGCGTGTGGTGCAGAGCATGGAGTACGGCAGCGGCATCATCCACTCGATGGAGACTGGCACCCCGCGCACGGTGTACGGCAATGTCCCGAACAGGGGACTCATCACCAACCTCCCGGAGGGCTGCAGCGTGGAGGTCCCGTGCATCGTCGACGCCTCGGGCATCAAGCCGACCGTGATCGGCGCACTGCCTCCGCACCTCGCGGCACTGATGCAGACGAACATCAACGTGCAGTCGCTCACCGTGGAGGCGGCGCTCACCGGCC
Source organism: Actinomycetota bacterium (assembly GCA_009920715.1). Taxonomy (GTDB): domain Bacteria; phylum Actinomycetota; class Acidimicrobiia; order Acidimicrobiales; family Ilumatobacteraceae; genus UBA2093. The sequence goes on from RFZO01000015.1 coordinate 15,333, forward strand.
GGCGCGACCACGTGTACCACGCCGCGATGCTGGACCCTCACACCGCCGCGGAACTCGACCTCGACCAGATCTGGTCGCTCGTGGACGACCTGCTGGAGGCCCACCGGGGAATGGTTCCCGAGTCCCTGCACGCACGGTGACACGCCGCGCGGCCCGCCTGTTCCAATAGAGTCTCGGTCATGGCACGGCGCCGAACGTTTTTCACCTCCCTGTGCGCCGCGTCCCTGCTCGCGACGTTCGGGCTCCCCGTGTCCGTCGACGCGGCGATGACACCGCCGCCTGTGCGTGTCACGGTGCACAAGCTGGCCTCGGCGGACGGGGCGTTCGAGGCATCGGGTCAGTCCGAGTGGGTCGCCAGCATCGGCGACCGGATGGTCCCGGTGCGCACGGCCGATGCGCTCGAGATGGAGTCCGGAACACGCATCGACATGCCCGCGGGTGCCGTCGCCAGCGTCTCGAGCCTGGCCCCGGCGGATCTCCAGAGGGGACGACTCGTCCGGGGGATCCGCAAATCCGGGCTGCTGACGAACCGGCAGCTCACGGTGGTGCCCGTGCAGTGGCCGGGCGCGACGTGGAAGGACGCCGACCGCGCGAACGTCGACGCGATCGTCAACCAGCTGACGCCGTGGTGGAACGCGATGTCGGCGCGCCAGGAGACCCTCACCGTGCGGGTCACCAGCACCGTCGATGTCTCCGTGGTCAACAGCGCGGGGGAGTGCGAGTTCGCCGAGATGGCCAACTACGCGCGCAAGCACATCGACGACCTCGGGCTCGAGAACAAGACCGACAACCTGATGGTCACATTCACCTCGGACACGAAGGACTGCGGCTTCGCGGGCCTGGGAGAGGTGGGCGGCCCGACCTCGTGGACGTATGCCGCCCCGGGGTACGCGGGTGTGTGGGCGCACGAACTCGGCCACAACCTCGGCCTCCCGCACGCGAACTCATGCAACGCCGGCGTGCCGCTCACGTACCTCACCACGTGCGCTGACGTGGAGTACGGCAACAACGCCGATGTGATGGGTTCGAGCAACCTGACCTCGTTCTTCTCGCCCACGTTCCTCGTGGCGGCGTCGTTCCTGCCCGCCACCAACACCACGATGTGGACTGGTGTGAGCAGCACGTACACGCTGGTCCGTGCCGACCGGACCGACCTCGGGGTCACAGCGGTCCGCATCCCGGCCACCAACCCGGCCGCGGGTGACAACACGTTCTGGCTGCAGTACAACCCCAACCGGATCGGACAGGTCCCCGCCGCGGCGAGCCCCACGAACGGGGGAGTCGCCATCACCATGGAACCGTCTGCGAACTTCGCCTCAAACTCGATTGCTGCCGAAGGCGTGATCGGGCTCGCCAACAGCACGGCGTACATCTGCGACCTCACTGCACCCACCTCGGATCTCTCGTCCCGGGACCTCACCACCGACCCGCGCCTGGTCGCCGGCTCGTCGTGGACGGACCCGCGCGACAGGTTCACCGTCACCCTCGTCTCCGTCGACGGCACGTCGGCGGTGGTGCGGGTCGACCCCGTCGCGTCCCCGAGCGTGTGGGCGTACTCCACCGTCACCGCCACTCCCGATTCCTCCGGTCTCACCAACATGACCGTGGCGTGGCAGCCGAACCTGTCGAACATGGGGTCCCACGAACCCACGCACTGGGTTGTCGACACGCCCGAGGACCCGTCCAAAGCCTGCCTCACGCAGATTCACGAGCTCTCGTGCGTGCTGTCCGGGGTGAGCAGGTCGGCCACGTACACGCCGCGAGTGGTGGGAACAAACGGTTCGGCGCGTTCGGCGGCCTCCGCCGCCGGCTCCACCGCCGTGCCGGTGGGACCACCCACGTTCACCGCAACGTTCACCGCAACGGACATCGAACTGAAGGCAACGGTGACCGTGGGGGACGGCGGGGGAACCGTGCAGGGGACACCGACCATAGAGATCGCCGGGCTCCCGCCGTGCGCGCTCACCGTCAACGCGGTCACTGTCTGCACATTCACGGGCCTGCCCAGAAGGGCCTCGCACGTGCTCACCGCCCGCGGGACGAACGAGGCCGGAACCCGCGAGAAGAAGTTCACCGCCGCCACGCTCGCGGGTGTTCCCGAGACGCCCGAGCTGAGGGGGAAGATGGCCGGCAGCGACCTCGTGGTGGAGATCTCGCCGTCGCTCATGGACGAGGCGAACGCGGACTACTACTACCTGCAGTGCTCCGTGGGGAACAAGCCGTGGTCCAAGCTGCTGCCCGCGGACATCGCTCACGTGCCGTTCGGGACGATCAAGGTCCCCGCCGTGAAGGGCAAGGACACGTGGTGCTACTCAGCGCTCATCGCGATGGGCGCCACAAAGCAGTTCACCAGCGACTTCGGCTCCGTGAAGGTGACGAAGGCCGGCAAGGTGATGGCGGGCAAGCTGACGCTCTCGGCCGCCGCCGACGGCGCAAAGAAGGGTCTCATCTCGGTGAAGTGGACCGCCAAGGATTCCCTCGGCAAGAACATCACAGTCTCGGTGAACCCGTCGAAGAAGTCGTGTGCCAAGAAGTCCGCCCTCTCGTGCCTGGTCTCGGGCCTCCCGTCGGGCGCGCAGATCGTGGTGCGCATCACGGCACGGGGGCAATCGGGCTCCCGGTCCATCTGGAAGACGGTGATCGTGAAATGAGAACATCGAGACTCGCCGCCACGGCGGTGCTTGCAGCGTCCCTGTTGGCCTCGTGCGGCAAGAAGGAGGCGGCCCCCACCACCACCGTCGCGCCAGCCACCACGACGACCACGTCCACCACGACCACCTCCACCACCACGACCACGACCACAATCCCCATCGCGCCGCCGCCAACCGACGTCGTGCTGACGGTTCCGTCCACGGTGCCCGCACCCCGCAAGACCGGCAACGGCCCGTGCGTGGACCCCGACGGCACCGACTACTGCATCTGGGGAACCCAGCCCGTCGACCTCACCGTGAACAACAGCCGCAAGGCAACGATGAACACCGGGCTGCGGCAGGTGTTCACCGCGGTCAGCAAGAAGATGAGCACCGTGGAGATGGTGCTGGAGAGCCGCACCATCGGTGCGCTGGTGCCCGCCACGGAGACAACCACCGCGGACCAGTTGTGCGTGCGTGTGACGCTCATGTCCAGCATGGGTCTGCCCATCGCCACGACAGGTCTCGTCACCGGTTCCACGAAGGGTGTCCGCCAGCAGATCACGGTGCCCCTGGAGTCGGCATTGGTGCCGGGTGCCGAGCACAAGATCCAGATCGAGAAGGCCGCCGCATGCCTCGGCAGGGACCTGTCCACGTACGTGGCGATGTCATCGAACTACAAGTACCCGCGCAAGTACGGCCGCATGTCGATCGACGGCAAGTCCTCCGACGGGTCGCTCTGGGCGCGCATCGACTGAGGCGCCAGCCACTGGACGACTAGAGGTGCGCCATCACCTCGGACGCGACAAGGTCGAGGTGGTCGAGATCCGCCAGGTCGAGCATCTGCAGGTAGACGCGCTGTGCGCCGGCTGCTGACCAGTCACGCAGGCGCTCCACAGCCTCGGCCGGTGTGCCGCACACGCCGTTCGTCCGCAGCTCCTCGACCTCGCGGCCGATGGACGCCGCTCGCCTCGCGATCTCGGCGGAGTCCCTGCCCACGCACATCACGAGCGCGGTGGAGTAGGTGAGCGAGCCCGGGTCGCGGCCGATTGCCTCGCACGCCGCCCGCACCCTGTCGCACTGCGCGACGAACCGGTCGCGCGACTGGAACGGCATGTTGAACTCGCTCGCGTACCGGGCGGCGAGCGCCGGGGTCTTCTTCGGTCCGCCACCGCCCACGATGACGGGGATCGGGGATTGCACCGGTTTCGGCAGTGCGGGAGAGCCGGACAGCTCGTAGTGCTTCCCCGCGTGGTCGAAGACGGAACCGGCCGGGGTGGACCACAGCCCCGTCACGATGGCGAGTTGTTCCTCCAGCCGCTCGAACCTCTCGCCGAGCGGGGGAAACGGGATGCCGTACGAACGGTGCTCGTCCAGGTACCAACCGGCGCCGAGGCCCAGCTCCACGCGGCCACCTGACATCTCGTCCACATTCGCCACCGAGATCGCGAGGACACCAGGGTTGCGGAACGTAGCCGAGTTGACGAGCGTGCCGAGGCGGATGGTGCTGGTCTCGCGGGCCAGCCCTGCGAGGGTGATCCACGCATCGGACGGCCCCGGGAGGCCGGAGACATGGTTGCCCATCTTCTGGTAGTGGTCGCTGCGGAAGAACGCATCGAAGCCCAGGGCCTCGGCACGCTTCGCGACGGCGAGAAGGTCGTTGTATCCGGCGCCCTGCTGGGGCTCGGTGAAGATGCGCAGTTTCACGCCGGCAACTTAGCCCCCGGCGGCGACTTGGCCCCCGTCGGTGATCTGGCCCTCGCTGGCCGCGAAGTGCTCGTCCAACCGCGCGGCGAGGAACGCACCCAGTTTCGTGCCCCCCAACCGGTTCATGTGGACCCCGTTGTGGCTGAACCATGTGCTGCGGCGACGTGCGTGCTTGTTCCAGTCGACAAGGGTGATGTTCGCGTGACGTGGTGCAACCTCTCGCAGTTCTGCGTTGTACAGACGTGCCTTGCGTGCCGCGGTGGAGCGTTCGTGGTATGTGAGCCACAGCACGGGTACGCCCTGCGTCTTCGCCTCGCCGGAGATCAACCTCATGGCCTTGCGGAGGTATGCCTCGCCGACGTCGTTGTATCCGGTGCCCACCACCACAATGTCGATCGGGTCGTCACGGTGCTCGACGAACCGCTCGAGGGCACTCTTGCCGCCGGAGCCGGGACACCCGGGACCGAGGAGTGACTGGCAGCCCCACGCCTCGTTGATGACGTCGTATCCGGCCTGCCACAACGGCTTGTTCGACTCGGGAGCCCACCGCAGGACGCTCAGCACCGAGTCGCCCAGCACGAGTACGGTGTGTCGTTCTTCCTGGTCCGCAGAGGCGGGGTGGGCGGGTGGTGCAGCCACGGCGGTAACGACGCACACGCAAGCGACGGCACACCTTCGCAGAATGTTGCCCTGTGCATGTCGGCCCATGACACCTCTGTCTACCGACTGAGTTGGGCTCCGCGTCCGGTGGCCCAGTCGGCGTGTGCGGTCTGGAGCGCCTCGGGGAGACGCGCGAGATGGCGGAGGCTGAGCGGCGGCACGCTGGTGCGCACGGCGAACACCGAGGGGGAGACGGTGAGGTGGCGCATCATGCCGAACATGAGGCAACGGTCGAACCCGCGCGAGAACGGGTTGTGCCGGCCGGGGTGGTATGCCAGCCCCAGGCTGTGGGCGAGCACGTTCAGATCAGCAACCGACCCATCGGGCGATTGCTCCGCGAGCAGGGCGCACCGTCGAAGCAGCCAGGTTGCGGTGGGGCCGAGAATGCCCAGCCAGAAATGCTCCACGTAGTCCCCCCGCACGGGGTGTCCCTGCGCCTCGGCGAGGGCGTCGGTCCACGGGACCAGGGTGATGATCCCGTCGTCGGGCAGCTGTGTCTGTGTCATGTTTCGTGTCTCCTTCCGGGGGTGGCCATGTGTGGGGCACGGCAGAATGTGCGGCGAGACGGGGGAGAGAAAATGGACGACATCGACCGGGGAATTTCGGAAGCGGCCGAGTTGCTGCGCGCCGCGACGAGGGTCGTGATGTTCACAGGGGCAGGCATCTCCACCGATTCCGGCATCCCCGACTTCCGCGGTCCGAATGGACTCTGGACGAAGAACCCGCTCGCAGAGAAGACCTCGACTCTCAGCTGGTACCTGAACGACCCTGAAGTGCGCAAGGCCGCGTGGGCAAACCGGGCGCGCACCTACGGCAGGCCGCTGCAGCCGAACGGCGGGCACCACGCCGTCACCGCCATCCACGCCACGGGGAAACTGTCGGTCGTGGTCACACAGAACGTGGACGGGCTGCACCAAGATGCCGGCATCCCCGAGGACATGGTGGTGGAAGTGCACGGAACCGTGAAGTTCGCCCGGTGCTGGGAGTGCAAGGACCGCCGGCCGATGGGGGAGTACATCGAGAAGGTCCTCGCCGGCGACCCCGACCCGAAGTGCGTGCTGTGCGGCGGCATCGTGAAGAGCGACGCGATCCTGTTCGAGCAGGCACTCGAACCCGACGTCATCAACCGCGCGTTCGAGGAGGCCACGGCGTGCGACCTCCTCTTCGCCGTGGGCAGCACGCTCGCGGTGATGCCGGCAAACCAGGTCGTGGCGCGGGCCCGGGCAGACGGCGCCAAGGTGGTCATCGTGAACGGTGACCCGACGGACATGGACAGCAAGGCCCATCTGGTCATCAGGGGCCGGATCACGCCGACGCTCACCGCAATCGTCGCCGACGCGAGGTGAATCCCGACCAAGTCGGTAGGGTTTAGGTCATGGCGTCATTCCGCGACCTTCTCTCCCAGGCCAAGTCCCAGATCACCGAGGTGACCCCCGAGGACGCCGAGAAGCGCATCGCGGCCGGCAACGTGCTGGTGCTCGACGTGCGCGAACCCGACGAGTACGACCAGGGCGCACTGCCGAATGTGCTGCACATCCCGCGCGGGCACCTCGAGGCACAGATCGAGGGCAAGGCGACCGACCGGGACCAGGAGATCGTCGTCTACTGCGCCGGCGGCGTGCGCAGTGCATTCGCGGCGAAGACACTGCAGGAACTCGGGTACACGAACGTTCTCTCCATGATCGGTGGTTTCGGCCGCTGGAAGGACGAGGGCCGGGCGTGGCGCCAGCCCGTCACGCTCACCCCCGACCAGCGCAACCGCTACCAGCGTCACCTGCTGCTGCCCGAGGTGGGCACGGAGGGCCAGGCGAAGCTCCTCGAGAGCAAGGTGCTGATGCTCGGTGCGGGCGGTCTCGGCTCGCCCGCCGCCCTGTACCTCGCTGCTGCCGGCGTGGGAACGATCGGCATCGTCGACATGGACGAGGTGGACGAGTCGAACCTGCAGCGCCAGATCCTCCACAACCTCGACCGGGTGGGCCTGCGCAAGGTGGAGTCCGCCCGCCAGACCATCGCCAAGCTGAACCCCGACGTGAAGGTCAACATGTACGACACGCGCCTCGATGCGTCCAACATCATGGACATCATCGCCGGGTACGACGTGATCGTCGACGGTGCGGACAACTTCCCCAGCCGCTACCTGCTGAACGACGCCAGCGTGAAGCTGGGCATCCCCGTGGTGCACGGCAGCATCTTCCGGTTCGAGGGCATGGTCTCGGTGTTCCACCCGCTGCGTGGGCCCACGTACCGCGACATGGTGCCCGAGCCGCCGCCGGCGGAACTCGCGCCGTCGTGTGCCGAGGCCGGCGTCCTCGGCGTTCTGCCCGGCATCGTCGGGTCCATCCAGGCTCTCGAGACGCTGAAGCTGCTGCTCGACCTGGGCGACCCGCTCATCGGCCGGATCCTCTCCGTCGACACCACCGAGATGTCGTTCCGCACCTTCAAGCTGCGTCCCGATCCGACGAACGTGGTCACCCACGAGAACCGTGACCGCATCCAGGTGCGCGATCTCGACGGTCTCTGCGCCCCCTGGCTGTCCCACTAGGCACGGACCGAACCACTAGCGTTCTCGGGGTGACATCCCCGATCGTGATCGTCGGCGCGGGCTTCTCGGGGGCCGTGGTGGCCCGCCAGCTCGCCGAGGCGGGGATCGCGTCTCACGTGATCGACCAGCGCACGCACGTGGGCGGCAACGCCCATACCGAGCGCAACGCCGACGGGGTCATGGTCCATGTCTACGGACCCCACATCTTCCACACCGCGCACGAGGACGTGTGGGAGTACATCAACCGGTTCGGCGAGATGGTGCCCTACAACCACCGCGTGAAGGCCACGTACTCGGGTCGGGTGTACTCGCTGCCGGTCAACCTGCTGACCATCAACCAGTTCTTCGGCCGCACGCTGTCACCGGCAGAGGCCGAGGCGTTCATCCGCGAGCAGGCGGACGACACAATCGGCACCCCGGTCACCTTCGAGGACCAGGCCCTCAAGTTCGTCGGCCGGGACCTGTACGAGGCGTTCTTCAAGGGCTACACGCAGAAGCAGTGGGGGCTGTCACCCACCGAGCTGCCGGCATCGATCCTGGCGCGCCTGCCGGTGCGGTTCAACTACGAGGACAGCTACTTCAACCACCCGCACCAGGCCATCCCGCGGGACGGATACACCCCCATCGTCGAGCGGATGCTCGACCACCCGCTCGTCACGGTGGAGCTCGGGCGTGCCGTCACGGCGGACGACATCGCGGGCGCAGGGCACGTGTTCTGGACGGGCCCCATCGACGAGTACTTCCGCCACGCCCACGGCCGTCTCGGCTACCGCACCCTCGACTTCGAG
>RFZO01000141.1 GCA_009920715.1 Actinomycetota bacterium
TCGTGGTGGTCGGCGGGATGGTGGTGGTCGGCGGCGTGCCGAGAGTGACGGTGGTTGAGGCGGCCGCCCCGGTGCCGCCCGTGCTGGTGGCGGTGACGGAGACGGTGTACGTGGCGTTGTTCGACAGTCCAGTGAGGGTGCAGCTGAGGTTGCCGTTCGCATCCGCCGTGAGGGACGGCGGTGAACACGTCTGGCCCGTGTTCGCGGTGACGACGTACGCGGTGGCGTCCGCACCGTTCCCGGCGGCGACCTCCTTCCAGGTCACGGTGGCCTGTCCGTTCCCGGCCACCGCGCTCACGGATGCCGGCGCGCACGGTGCCGACACGTCGGTGCCCGCGTACAGGAGCCGGTTCGGTGTCTGGTAGGTGCGTGATGCGTCGTGGTACGACACCGCACCGCACGTGGCGGTGCGCTTGATGTGCTGCCACGCAAGCGTCGGCCAGGTGGACAGCGTTCCCGGTGCCGTCTGCGACTCCAGCCACCCGGCCACCACTCCCGTCACGTGCGGGGCCGCCATGGAGGAACCGGAGATCACCTGCGTCGGGTTGCCGGACACGGCAGTCCACGCCGACTTCACCCACGACCCCGGGGCGAAGATGTCCACGCACTGGCCCCAGTTGGTGTAGCTCGGCTCCTTGTCCGGCACGAACGCACCCGACACCGAGGCACCGGCCGCACCCACAGCGATGGTGCCAAGTGTGGAACCCGGGGAGGCCGTGCAGTCCTCCGCGCCCGCATTCCCGGACGCAGCAACCACGACGATGCCCTCCTTGAACAGGTAGTTGCTGCACGTCGCCCCGGTGACCGTGTTCGTGCCGTTGATGACGCAGTCGATGGAACCGACAGTGACGTCAAACCCGAGGCTCATGTTCACCACCGCCTTCGCCGAGCCGGTGTGATGGGTGAGGATCCATTCGATCCCCCGCACGAGCATCGCGGAGAGTCCGCTCCCGCACGAGTTCAGCGCCTGCACCGGCACAATCGTGACGGCCTTGGCCACGCCGTGCGTGGCACCGCCGATGATGCCGGCCACGTGGGTGCCGTGGCCGTTGTTGTCGGTGGTGCCGTCCGCACCCGACACTGCCGATGCCGGCCGGTCGTACGCGTCGAGATCCCCGTCGTTGTACGGATGACCCGCGGTGGTGCACCAGTCAGCGCCGGGCGTAACCCCCAGCACGTCGTCACTGAGCGGCACCCGCGGGACGACCCCCGGTGAGTTCGGGTCGTCGAAGGCGTTCTGTGCAGTGAAGAAATAGCTGTCCGCCCTGTAGCTCCACCCCGCCGACACGCGGCCGCCGAAGTCGGAGTGCGCCGCGTACACGCCGGTGTCCAGCACGTAGGCAGTCACCCCGGTGCCGTCCCTCGCGGCATCGTACGAGTACGTGCCGTTCAGGGTGCCGCCGCGCTGGTCGATGCGGTCCAGCCCCCAGGCGTAGTTGGCACCGGTGGGACTGACCGTCTGGTCCACCTGCGTGTGCACGATGCGGTCAGGCTCCCACGAGGCCACGCGCCAGTCGCCCGTGATGCGGGCGATCTGTGCCTCGGTGAACACGCCGGCGAACCCGTCGAACACCTCGGAGAACTCGAGAGTGCGGTCGGACGAGATGCCCGCCTCACGCAGGAACGCCACGGGATCGGTGCCCTCGCGCAGCTGTACGATGTAGGGGCCTGCCGCCGGGGCGAGAGCCTGCGGACCCGCCTCCGCAGCCACCTGTGAATCGCCGTGCACAGCCCACACCGCCGGCATCAATGCGGCGGTCAGCAGCAGGGACGCGAACCTCCGTCTCACACCCTCACGCCCTGCATCGCGGCAGCGGCGAGCGTGTTCTCCATGAGGCACGCGACCGTGAGGATGCCGGTGCCCCCCGGCATCGGTGTGACGGCCGAGGCGATGCCCTGCACGGCGTCGAAGTCGATGTCACCCACGATGCCGTTCTCCGTGCGCGAGATGCCCACGTCCACCAGAACCGCTCCGCGCTTCGTGTGCGCGGCGCCGATGCTGCGAGCCGCCCCGGTGGCCGACACGACGATGTCTGCTTCTCGGCACACCTCCACCAGATCGGCCGTGCGCGAGTGCGCGAGCGTCACGGTGGCATCCGCCCCCTTGCGCGCGAGCAGCAGCACCATGGGCAGGCCCACCAGCGTGGACCGCCCGATCACCACCGCCCTGCGGCCGGCGGTCTCGATGCTGTTGTGCTCGAGCAGGCGCATCACGCCGAGGGGCGTGCAGCCGACGTGACCGGGCACACCGCGCACGAGGCGACCGAGGGAGGTCTCCGTGAGACCGTCCACGTCCTTGTCGGCGGGGATCAACGCGAGCACGCGCTCGGCATCGAGGTGCGCGGGAAGCGGCATCTGCACGAGGATCCCGTGCACCCCTGGGTCCGCGGCCAGCCGGGCGACTTCGCGCTCCACCTCGGCCTGGGTGGCAGTGCCCGGGAGTTCCACACCGACGGATGCGATGCCGAGGGACCCCGCGGTGCGGTGCTTGCTCGCCACGTACCTTGCGCTCGGTGCGTCGTCGCCCACGAGCACCGTGGCGAGACACACGTGCGGGTTGCCGGCGGCCGACATGCGGGCGGCGAGACCGGCGAGGATCGCGTCGCGCACGGGCGCACCGTCCATCCTCACTGTCGACAGGGGTGCCTCGCTCACCCCGTCATCGTATTTCCGTGCCGTGCGGGCACGCTCCGGGGTTGCCGAAGAATTACCTAAATCTCGGTGCTCTTCGGGCGCGCGGGCAGGAACCGCAGTGCACAGAGCATGCCCACGAACGCCATGCCGGCGGCCACCAGGGTGGCGTTGCCGAACCCGTTCATGAATGCGTCACTCACCGCCTGCTGCACGACCGGCCGGGCAGCCTCGGGTGCCTGCTGGGCCACCGCGTACGCGGCCCCCACCGACTCCTGCGCGGCGTCGAACACCCCGTCCGGGAGTGCGCCGACAAGCCCCGGGATCGCCTCGAACCTGGAGGCGATGGCGGGTGTCCACAGCGAGACGAAGACGGAGCCCACCACGGCCACACCGAGCGTGCCCCCGACCTCGCGACTGATGTCATTGACGGCGGAACCAACTCCGGCCTTGTCCACGGGGAGCGACCCCATCACCGCGTCGGTCGCCGGCGACGTCACAAGTGACAGCCCGTTCGCCATGAACAACATCGAGATGATCACGGGGCCCCAGTACGCGGTGTCGGCATCCACCTGGCTGACGATCGTGAACCCGATCGACATGTTCAGCAGGCCGAGGGCGACAACACGCTTGGAGCCGAATCTCAGTGCTGCCCGGGCGGCGAACGGCGCCGTCACTCCCGCACCGATCGCGAACGGGAGCGTGTGCACACCCGCGCTCAACGTGTCGTAGCCGCGCACGAACTGGAAGTACTGCGTGACGAGGAACGTGAAGCCGAACAGGCAGAAGAACGCGATGCCGAGGCTTCCGGTGGCGGCACTGAAACGTGCGTTCCTGAAGAAGGTGACGTCCAGGAGCGGCTCCTTGCGGGTGGTCTCCCACCGCACGAAGAGCGCGAGCGCGAGCACCGAGACCGCGAACCCCGCGTTGGACCTGAACGAGCCCCAGCCCCAGTGCGGCGACTCGATCACGGTGTAGACGAGCGCAGAGACCGCGATGACGGAGAGGAGCACGCCGACCAGGTCGAGTCGGTGCGCACCCGGGTCCTTCGAGGTGGGCAGCAACCACGCACCTGCCGCGAGAGCGACGACGACGATGGGGAGGTTGATGAGGAAGACCGAACCCCACCAGAAGTGCTCCAGAAGGAAGCCGCCCGAGATCGGCCCGAACGCCACGGCCATGCCCGACACCGCCGACCAGATGCCGATCGCCTTTGCACGCTCCACCGGGTCGGTGAAGAGGTTGGTGATGATCGCGAGCGTCGCGGGGAAGACGAGAGCCGCACCCACACCCATCGCTCCGCGCCAGAAGATCAACTCGCCCGACGTGTCGGAGAACGCCCCGATGGTGCTGCAGACGGCGAAGAGCACGAGGCCCACCTGCAGGGCGCCCTTGCGCCCGAAGCGGTCACCGAGGCCACCTCCGGCGAGGAGGAGGCCGGCGAACACGAGGGCGTAGCTGTCGACAATCCACTGCAGCGCGGTGGTGGAGGCATCCAGCTCGCGCTGCAGGGTGGGGAGGGCAACGTTCACGATGAGGTTGTCCACCACCACGAGGAAGAGACTGATGCTGAGCACGACGAGCACCCACCAGCGCCGGGCATAGGCCCGTTCCATCGAGGGGTTGGCCGGGGACGGGGAAGACGGAGCAACAGTCATACTTGACAGTGTCTACCATGTCTCGTAGACACTGTCAAGGTGTACTCTGACCCGCATGGACGTTGCCCGGGCAGTGCTTGATGCCGCCATCGAGATCATCGCCACCGACGGGCCCGACCAGGTCTCCATGCGCGAGGTCGCCCGGCGGGCCGGGGTCAGCCACCAGGCCCCGTACCACCACTTCACCGACCGGGCGGGCATCTTCGCGGCAATCAGCGAGGAGGGCTTCCGCAACTTCACGGCCGAGTTCCGCCGCACCTTCGACACATCGTCCGACCCGCTCGCCGACTGCCTCCGCACGTACGTGGGGTTCGCGCTCGCCCATCCCGGGCACTTCAGGGTCATGTTCCGTTCCGACATCTGTGGCATCCGCACCCACGAGGCCACGCAGTCTGCGGCTGACGGCGCGTTCCTCGCGCTCCTCGATCTCTCGGCCCGGGTCGGCGCAGACGCCGCACCTGGCGATGCACTCGCCCTGGCGGTGGCAATCTGGTCACAGGCGCACGGTCTTGCCACGTTGCTGGTTGACGGACCACTCGCCGCCAAGCTCCCCCCGGAGATGGCAATCGACGACATGGTCGACGCAGTCGCACGGATCGTGGCTCCGCGGTTCGGTCCGGTGCCGAGCCCGAATCAGCCCTGATTTCATTGGCCAACAGAAATCCCGACTTGATTTGTCGGATTTAGGTCCGGCGCCCGTATCCTGAGGAACCGCAACCGACACCCCATCACACCAAGGAGACCGACATGACCGTCCGACTCGGAGACGAAGCACCGAACTTCACTGCTGACACCACGCAGGGCACCATCAACTTCCACGAGTGGCTGGGCGACTCGTGGGGCGTTCTCTTCAGCCACCCGAAGGACTTCACCCCCGTGTGCACCACGGAGCTCGGCTACGTGGCGCGCATCAAGCCCGAGTTCGACAGGCGCAACGTGAAGGTCATCGGTCTCTCGGTGGACCCGGTGGATTCGCACGTGAAGTGGGAGGGCGACATCGCCGAGACCCAGGGAACGCCCGTGAACTTCCCCATGATCGGCGATGCCGACCGCAAGGTGTCCGACCTGTACGACATGATCC
>RFZO01000142.1 GCA_009920715.1 Actinomycetota bacterium
ATGTAGCCCTGGTTGTAGAGGCGGTGGAATGGCTCCTCGCTGCTCACGTGCCCCAGGTCGAACAGAACCTTGTGCCAGAAGCGCGCGTACAGCAGGTGCAGCACGGCGTGCTCGACGCCGCCCACGTACAGGTCGACCCCTCCGGTGTGCCCCGGGTGGCGCGGTCCCATCCAGTAGCGCTCCACCTCCGGATCGATGAAGGCGTCGTTGTTCGTGGGGTCGAGATAGCGCATCTCGTACCAGCACGATCCCGCCCACTGCGGCATCACGTTCACCTCGCGGGTGTACTCGCGCGGGCCGTCCCCGAGGTCGAGCGTGACGCGGGTCCATTCCTTCACGCGCGCGAGCGGGGGGACAGGGTCGCTGACGGAGTCGTCGGGGTCGAGTGCCGTGGGCTTGAAGTCGGCGAGCTCGGGCAGCAGCACGGGAAGCTCGGACTCGGGCACGGCGTGGGCACGGCCCGTGTCGTCGTAGACGACGGGGAAGGGTTCTCCCCAGTAGCGCTGGCGCGAGAACAACCAGTCGCGCAGCCGGTACGTGGTGGTGGCACGGCCGAGGCCGTTCGCCTCGAGCCACTCGTTCGTCCGTGACTTCGCCTCGGCCACGCTGGTGATGCCGTCGAGCACGAGCGAGCCGTTCGAGGAGTTGATGACGGTGCCCTCGCCGGTGAATGCCGCGGGCCAGGTGGAGCAGTCGGGCGACGCGGGGATGCCGTGCGCCTCGAACCACGCGTCCGGCGGCATCTGGGTGGCGACGACGGGCAGTCCGTGCGACCGGGCGAAGTCGAAGTCGCGCTGGTCGCCGCTGGGCACCGCCATGATGGCCCCGGTTCCGTACCCCATCAGCACGTAGTCGGCGATCCAGACCGGGATCTCGGCGCCGCTCACGGGGTTGACCGCGTGCGAGCCGGTGAAGACGCCCGTCTTCTCGCGCGAGTCGTCCTGGCGGTCCGCATCCGCCTTCGCCGCGGCGGCCGCCGCGTAGGCCTCGACCTCCTGCCGGCGGTCGGCCGTGGTGAGGGCGGGAACCAGCGGGTGCTCGGGGGACAGGACCATGAACGTGGCGCCGAACAGGGTGTCGGGCCGGGTGGTGAACACCTCGATCCCGCCGGCGGGGGACCCGAACGTGACGCGGGCGCCCTCGCTGCGCCCGATCCAGTTGCGCTGCATGAGCTTGATGGGCTCGGGCCAGTCGAGCCGGTCCAGGTCGTCGATGAGGCGGTCGGCATAGGCGGTGATGCGCATGACCCACTGCTTCATGTTGCGCCTGAACACGGGGTAGTTGCCGATGTCGCTGCGGCCCTCCGCGGTGACCTCCTCGTTGGCGAGGATGGTGCCGAGGCCCGGGCACCAGTTGACCGGGGCATCGCTCAGGTACACCAGCCGGTGCGCGTCGAGCTCGTCGCGTCGCTCACCGGCAGAGAGTCCGGACCACGGGCGGCCTGAGGAGGTGGCGCGCGCACCCGACTCGAACTCGGCGACGAGCTCGTGAATGCGGCGGGCCTTCCCGGCGGTGGTGTCGTACCAGCTGTCGAAGATCTGCAGGAAGATCCACTGTGTCCACCTGTAGAACGACTCGTCCGTGGTGCTCACGCTGCGCCGTGCGTCGTGGCCGAGACCCAGCCGGCGCAGTTGGCGGCGCATGTTGGCGATGTTCTGCTCGGTGTTCACCCGCGGGTGGACGCCGGTGGCGATGGCGTGCTGCTCGGCGGGCAGGCCGAAGCTGTCGTAGCCGAGCGAGTGGAGGACGTTGAACCCCTTCATCCGCTTGTAGCGGGCGAACACATCCGTGCCGATGTAGCCGAGCGGGTGGCCGACATGGAGCCCGGCGCCGGAGGGGTAGGGGAACATGTCCAGCACGAACAGCTTCTCGCGTCCGGCAAGCGCGTCCGCGTCGGCGAGCGGACCGGCGGGGTTGGGGGCCTCGAACGTGCCGTTTGCCTCCCAGAAGTCCTGCCACTGCGACTCGATCCGCGCGGCCAGCCCGGCCGTGTAGCGCCACGGCGGCGGGCCTGACGAATTCGCAGTGGTCGGGGGGTTTTGGCTCATGACCGTGCCATCCTATTTCCGTGTCGAAGCAACGCCCCCGTTCCCGCGGCCGCCAGCCGAAGGGCGGTTCCTCGCACGGCTACCCCCGCACCGCGCGGCTGTCGGAGGTGCTGAGGGAGGTCATCGCCGACGAGCTCACGCGCATCGACGACGAGCGCCTCGACCTCGTCACGATCACGTCCGTCGACGTGGACCCCGAGATGAACCGGGCGATCGTCTACTACGACTCCATGAAGGGCGAGGAGGGCGACGCTGGCATCCAGGAGGCCCTCGGCGAGCACAGGGCCCGCATGCAGGCCTCCATCAACCGCCAGATGCACGCCCGCAAGACCCCCATTCTCTCCTTCAGGCCCGACGAGGTCATCCGCGCGGCCGAGCGCATCGAGGAGCTGCTCCGCAGGCAGCCCGACACGTCCCCCCTCCCGGGGCACGCGGCCGGGGCGAGTCACGGCGAACCAGGCGACGACAGCCGCGCTGACGACGGCGCATCCGACGACGACAACGACGACTAGACGTGGGCCGACGCCGCATCCCCGAGACGCACGGACTGGTGCTGCTCGACAAGCCAGCGGGGTGGACCAGTCACGACATCGTGGCGAAGCTGCGCAAGATCCTCGGTGAACGGCAGATCGGGCACGCCGGCACGCTCGACCCGGATGCAACCGGGCTGCTCGTGATCGGAGTGGGGAACGGGACACGCCTCATGCGCTTCCTCGGCGACATGGACAAGTCCTACACGTGCGAGATCGTCTTCGGTTCCACCACCGACACCCTCGACGACTCGGGGAAGGTCACCGCCACCTTCCCGGCCGGGCCGGTCGACATCGCGCAGGCGCGCGGTGTCATCGCGGAGCGATTCACCGGCACGGTGATGCAGGTTCCGCCCATGGTGTCGGCGCTGAAGGTCGACGGAAAGCCGCTGCACCAGCTGGCCAGGGAGGGCAAGGAAGTGGAGCGGGCGCCGAGGCCCGTGGTGGTCCACTCGTTCGAGGTGGAGCCGACCGCGGAAGGCAACGTCATCGTGGCGCGTGTCCGGTGCGGGTCCGGCACGTACATCAGGTCCCTCGGCGCCGACCTTGCCGGGGCAATGGGCAACGGTGCGCACATCCGCAGGCTCCGCCGTCACACCACCGGCCCGTTCCGTGTGGAGGACGCGAGCACCATCGAGTCCCCGGTGCTGCTGCCCGTGGAGAGAATGGTCAGTCACCTGAACGCGCACGTGCTCGACGAGCAGGCCGTCGACGACACCCTCTACGGCCGGGTGCGCGACGCATGGCAGGACGAGGGGCCGTGGGCGGCTTTCGACGGGTCCGGTGCGCTGGTCGCCGTGTTCGAGCCGTTCCGCGAGGGCCTCGCCAAGCCCACGGTCGTGTTCGGGGGTCGCTGAGCATGGCCGGGGACGGGTCACTGCGCACGACGCGTCCGGACTGCCCGGAGCCCGTGCGCCGTGCCGTGATGAAGCAGGAGTGGCGCGACCTCGCCTACGTCCACTTCGCCTATGACCCTGCTGTCGTGCAGGCGTTGCTTCCCGACGGACTCGAGGTCGACACGTGGGAGGGGCGCGCGTGGGTCGGTCTCATACCGTTCTCGATGAGACGCATCTCGTTCCCGTTCACGCCGCCCGTGCCGTGGCTGGGCTCGTTCCCCGAGATCAACGTGCGCACGTACGTCATCCGCGACGGGGTGCCCGGTGTGTGGTTCTTCTCGCTCGACGTCAACAGGTTGCTGCCTGCGGTTGTTGCCCGCCTCACCTACAGACTTCCGTACTGCTGGGGCAGCGCAACGAATGCTCTCGTCGGGGACAGGCTCGTCACCGATGTGCAAAGACGGTGGCCGTCAGGCGATGCGACAGCGCGCATCGAGGTGTCGATCGGCGAGGCAATCGCCGACCCCGTGCCGTTCGAGCACTTCCTCACGGCGCGCTGGGGGCTGTACTCGCGCGGGCGGGGGGAACGTCTCCGTTATGCCCCCGTCGATCACCCGCGGTGGCCGCTGCACCGTGCGTCGCTCGTGTCGCTCGACGAGACGCTGTTCGCCGCCGCCGGCCTGCCGGCACCGACGGGGGATCCGCACTGCATGTGGTCGCAGGGCGTCCCCGTGCGCATCGGTCTCCCGCGTCGCGCCTGACCTGCACGGATAGCGTTGCGCACCGTGGAAGTGATCACGGACCTCTCGGTCCCCCCGTGGCCGGGCGAGCGCACCGTCATCACCATCGGCATGTACGACGGGGTTCACCTCGGCCACCGCACGGTCATCGCCCAGGTGCGCGAGAGGGCCGCGGCACTGGGCGCACGTTCGGTTGTGGTCACGTTCGACAGGCACCCCATGAGCATCGTGCGGCCGGAGTCGGCCCCGTTGCTCCTGTCGGGTCTCGAGCATCGCCTCGAGCTGCTCGGGTCCACCGGCGTCGATGCCACCGCGGTGGTGTCGTTCGACGACGAGCAGTCCCACGAGACGGCGGTCGGTTTCGTGGAGCGGGTGATCGCGGGGGCGCTGCGGGCGCAGGCCGTGATCGTGGGCAGTGATTTCCATTTCGGCCACATGCGCCAGGGGAACGTGACCCTGCTGAGGGAGATGGGGGAGCGCCACGGGTTCACGGCCGAGCCGGTTCGACTGGTGCCGCGCGCCGACGGGGTGGACGAGCCTGTCAGCAGCACCGCCATCCGTCGCGCCCTCGCGGGTGGCGAGATCGACACGGCGAACCGCATGCTCGGCCGGCCCCACGAGATCAGGGGCACCGTGGTCCACGGTGACGAGCGCGGGCGCACCATCGGGTTCCCCACGGCGAACGTGGCTGTGCCCGGGGGGATGTGCATCCCCGCCGACGGGGTGTACGCCGCGGTCTACCGACGCCCCGACGGTTCCGAGCACCCGTGCGCCGTGAACATCGGCCGCCGGCCCACTTTCTACAACGACGCCCCGCACTCGCTCATCGAGGCGCATCTGCTCGATTTCGCCGGCGACATGTACGGCGAGCGGGCGTCGGTGCAGTTCCTCGCGTTCCTGCGCAGCGAGAGGCGTTTCGCGGGGCTCGACGAGCTGAAGGACCAGCTGGTGCTCGACATCGAGCACGCGCGCACCGCGGTGCTCGCCCGCCGCGGCCGTCTCTAGGTCCTATTCCCCCGCTGACGGGGTGAGGATGCCGTACGCGGTGTTGCGCTGGGCGAGCGTGCGCCGCAGCGGCGCCACGATCTCGCCGAAGCGGCCCTCGGTCATGCCCTGGCCGTGGTTGGCGCCTGCCGCGCGGCTGATGTTCTCGTCCATCAGTGTCCCGCCCAGGTCGTTGCATCCTGCC
>RFZO01000143.1 GCA_009920715.1 Actinomycetota bacterium
ACCGCAAGGACACGCCCCAGCGCTCCTACTTCCGCGACCTGTACCTCGCCAAGGTTTCCGGCGATAGCGCCGCTTCTGAGCGTCTTGCTCAGCACTCGCTGCACGTCGCAACCAGCGAGCACCGCGACAACAACACGACCGACACCTCCGGTGGCGAGTTCGTTCCGCCCCTGTGGCTGATCGACGAGTACGTCGCCAAGTCGCGTGCCGGCCGTGTCACCGCTGACCTGTGCAACAAGTTCGCCCTCCCGGCGGGCACCGACTCGATCAACGTTCCCGCGATCACCACGGGCACGTCGGTCGCCGCTCAGGCCACCCAGAACACCGCCGTCTCGGAGACCGACCTGGTCACCGCTTCGGTCACCGCACCCGTCCGTACCTACGGCGGGATCAGCGACTGCTCCGTACAGCTCGTGGAGCAGAGCCCGGTCGCGTTCGACCAGGTGATCTTCCAGGACTTGGCCTCGGCGCATAGCCAGGCCATCGACTCGGCGGTCATCAACGGCACCGGCGCGTCCGGTACGCACGAGGGCATCCTCAACGCTGACACGATCAACTCCGTGACCTACACGGCGGCAACGCCGACCGTCGCGGGGCTGTTCCCCAAGCTGGCCGACGCGGTCCAGCAGGTCAGCTCGAACGTCTTCGCTCCGGCGAACGCGATCGTGATGCATCCCCGTCGCTGGGGCTTCCTGGTTGCCGGGCTTGACTCGAGCAACCGCCCGCTGGTCGTCCCGAACAGCTCGGGCCCGACCAACGCCGTCGCCACCTTCGGCGACGTGGCCGCCGAGGCCTTCGCTGGCACCCTCCTGGGGCTGCCGGTGTTCCTCGACGCCAACATCCCGACCAACCTTGGCTCGGGTACCAACGAGGACCGGATCATCGTCGGCAAGTTCGACGAGGCCTTCCTCTACGAGGGCGCTCCGAAGGCAGAAGTCTTCCGCGAGACCCTCTCGGCCGAGCTCACCGTTCGGTTCCGGCTCTACAACTTCTCGGCTTTCACCGCCGAGAGGCGCCCCACGGCTTTCAGCCAGGTGGGCGGTTCGGGCCTGGCGACTCCGTCCTTCTAGGACTAATCGCCAACAGCAGCGCCCTGGCGTCCGGTCACCGGACTGGGCTCGGGCAGGTTCGATTCCTGCCCGCTGCTATTCGCAGTTCAAGTGAGGGAGAAGCCGATGCTGGACAAGATTGCCGCGCTGGTCTCAGAGCGCGACCGTGCCGCCAAGGCCAAGGATCACGAGCTCGTCGCCAAGCTCAACGCGCAGCTGGCAAAGATCGGCCAGGAAGGCCGCACGCAGGCCGCACGCGCCGCAAAACGCATCCCGACGCTCGGCGCGCGCAGGTAAATGGCCGCTCAGGACCTGTGCTCGCTCTCCGACGTGAGGGCGTTCCTCGAGCTGCCCGCATCGGACACCGGCCGCGACTCGCTCATCTCCAGCACCATCACGCCTATCAGCGACGCCATCGCCCGCTACTGCGACCGCGAGTTCATCGCCACCGCCTCAGCGACGCGCACCTTCACGCTGCCAGTAGGCCAGCGGGTCCTTGAGCTGGCGCCCTACGAGCTACGCACGGTCACCACGCTGCGCCTGCATCCCGAAGAAGCCAGCCCGGAGACCCTCACCGCCACGACCGACTATCAGCTGCTGCCGATGCCGACGCGCTTCGGGACCTACCTCAAGGTGCGCTTCGCGGCCGACCTCACAACCCTGCACGACGGCGACAGCGCGAAATACTTCGGCTACTCGCAGGTCTCGATCGCCGGCGCCTGGGGGATGGCCTCGGTCCCCACCGACGTAAAGCAGGCCGCGATCATCGCCACCGCCTCGGCCCTTCGCCGCGACGTGCCGGCGCTGGACATCAACGACCTCGCCGAGCCTCGCCAGCTGACACCTGACCGGCCCGTCAACTACGCGCTGCCGGCCGCCTCGCTTCGGATGCTCGGGCCCTACCGCCGCGTCGGCATGGCCTGATGCCGCTCACCTACTACTCAACGGCCCCGGCGTTCAAGAACGCGCTGCACGACGCTCTCGGCGCCCGCGCCGGCCTCTCAGGCGTCACCGTCAGCTACGGTGCCCCGACCGGCGCCCCGCGCGAGTTTATCGCCCTGACCGACATCAGCGGCTCGCAGGAGTTCGCCGCCCTCGGCGCCCTGCGTAAGGACGAGACCTACGTGCTGACCGTCTTCTGCTCGGTGCTCAGGGAAGGCAACCAACAGCAGGAGTGCACCGAGCGAGCCTTCGCTCTGGTCGGCGAGATAGAAGACGAGCTCCGGGGCAACGTCACCATGAGCGGCACCGTTCGCGTCGCCGAGCTCACCACACCGTTTC
This sequence comes from Actinomycetota bacterium, assembly GCA_009920715.1. GTDB lineage: Bacteria > Actinomycetota > Acidimicrobiia > Acidimicrobiales > Ilumatobacteraceae > UBA2093. The sequence continues at coordinate 2,331 of RFZO01000143.1, forward strand.
AGCTGGAGGAGTTCGCATCTGACTCCGCAAGGCAGAGCATCGTCACCGTCGGTATTTCCGCGACTCAACGCATCTAGGAGGACCAGTGAAGACCGTTACCTATCTCGGCCCGCACGAGGCCGTCATCGTCCCGCTGCCCTCGGGCTTCTCTTACGAGTGCGACCGCGACGGGACCGTTGAGCTTCCCGACGACCTTGCCGAAGAGCTGATCGCTCGCGGCGACTGGAAGCCCGCCAAGACATCCAAGAAAACCACGAAGTCCGACAAGGACGAGGAGTAACACATGGCAATCCGCAGCGGCCTGGCCGCACAGCTCGGCATCGGCGTCGAGTCCACCTGGGGAACGGCGGTCACGCCGACCCGCTTCTACGAGTTCAACGAGGAGAGCCTCGCGCTCACCATCGAGCGCATCGAATCGGCCGGCCTGCGCGCCGGCAACCGCGTCCTGCGCTCTGACCGCTACGCCGTCGGCCAGAAGGCCGTCGAAGGCTCGGTCACGATGGACATGACCGCAGAGAACTCCGGCCTCCTGTTCCAGCACGCGCTCGGCACGGTCACGACCAGCACTCTCTCGGGCTCGGCAAAGCAGCACCTGTGCACGCTCTCTGACCCGTACAGCCTCGGCCTGACCCTCGAGGTCGGCCGCCCGGGCAACGACGGCACCGTCAGGGCCTTCACCTACAACGGCTGCAAGATCAACTCGTTCACGCTCTCCAACAGCACCAACGAGCTGCTGCAGGGCGAGTTCGGCTTCGTCGGCAAGGACGAGACCACCGGCTCGATCACCACGGCCAGCTACCCGGCCTCGCAGGAGCTCCTGAGCTTCGCGGGCGCCACCATCACGCTCGCCGGCAGCGCCTACGAGTGCAAGGACGTCTCGATCGAGTTCAACAGCGGCCTGGACGCTGAGCGCTACATCCTCGGCTCGCAGACCATCAACGCGCCGGTCGCCGCCAGTATGGCGGAGATCACCGGCACGGTCACCGCGGAGTTCAAGGACCTCACGGCCTACAACCGCATCATCAACGCCACGCACGCGAGCCTGACCTGCGCGTGGGTCGGCACCGCCATCACCGGCACCTACAAGCGCGGCATCACCGTCACGATGCCCGTGGTGCGCTTCGACGGCGCCACGCCGAACGTCGGCGGCCCGGAGATTCTCGACCAGGAGCTCACCTTCAAGGCGCTCTACGACGGCACTCAGGAGCCGATCAGCGTCGCCGTGGTGAACACCGACTCGACTGCCTGATTCATGGCCTCCGGGCAGGGTCTTGTTGTCGAAGGTCTCAAGGAGACCCGGCAGCGGATAAAGAAACTCAGCCCGGAGGCTGACAAGCAGTTCAAGGTCGCCCTGCGCGAGCTCCAGCAGCATCTCGTAGATGAGGCCAGGACTCTCGCTAAGGCTAAGGGCCTGGTAGGCAAGGGCAAGCGCCCGGCCAATCAAAAGGGTCGCCTGGTCACCGGCATCAAGCGCGGCGGCCTGTCGATGGAGAAGGCCGAAATCAAGTCGACGGCCTACCGCCAGTATGTGGACCCGTCGATACGTGGGCACTACGAGCGTCGGCGCAACCGTGCGGGCGAGCTGCGTCGCAGCTACGTCGGCAGGGATTTCGTTTATCCGAACGTCTACGAGTACGGCGGACGGGGACAGAACATGACCGGCCCTCGAGCGTTCCTCAATCCCACGCTGCTGAAGAGCCGCGAGTTCATTGAGAAGTCCTACTTGGAAGCGCTCGAGCGAGCTGCGGTCAAGGCCGGCTTTAAGTAACCCGAAAGGAAGGAGCAGGACATGAAGATCAAGTGCCCGGCGGGCGAGTTTGAGCTGCCCGAAGAGCTGACCTTCAAGGAGATGCAGCAGATCAAGGCCATCAGCGGCCTCAATCCCGCGCAGATTCCCGACGCGCTGGACGAGGGCGACCCGATGCTGGTAGTGGCCTTCGTCATCATCGCCGCCGGACGTTCCGGCAAGCGCATCTCCGAGGACAAGGTCATGGGCTGGACGCTCACCGACATCGAGTTCGTCGCGCCCGAAGAAGAGAAGCCCAAGCGCACCCGGAAGAAGGCCGAAGAGGACCCTACGAGCGCCTGACCGCTCGCGGGCTCTGGACGCCGACGCTGTCCAGGGTCTACGGCATCAGGCCGTGGGAGATGGACGAGCTGACCGGCGGCGAGATAGGGCAGATCGCTGACGACATCAAGCAGCTGAAACGACAGGAGGGCTAGTGGCCCGCAAGAGCACCGACCTCGTAGTCAACATCCTCGGCGACTACGACTCGCTCAAGAAGACCCTCCGCAAGGCCTCCGGCGACGTCGACAAGTTCGACAAGAACCTCAAGCAGGCCGGCAAGAGCACCGGCCTGCGGAACATCGGCAAGGCGGCCCTCGGCGCCGCTGCCGGCCTTGGCGCGGTCACGATCGCCGCCAACGAGATAAAGAAGTCGGTCACCGGCACCGTCGAGCTGGCCAAGGCAACCCGTCAGCTGCAGCGCGCCACCGGCCTGGCCTCCGAGGACGCCTCGCGCCTTGCCTCGGTCTTGAAAGTCAGGGGCCTTAGCACCGACAAGGTCGGCCGCAGCTTCACCACGCTGGCCCGCCAGATAGAGGCCGCAAAGACAGGGACCGGCAGCGCGGCTGAGGCTTTCACCAAGCTCGGCGTCTCGCAGAAGGCGATCCAGAGCGGCAACTTCAATCAGGTGCTGCTCGGCATCGCTGACGGCTTCGGCAAGCTCGGCGACGGCACCGCCAAGGCCTCCACCGCACAGCAGCTCTTCGGCCGCAACAGCCGCGACCTGCTGCCGCTCCTTGAGGGCGGCTCACGCCCGCCCTGCTCGGCGAGTTCTTCATCAAGACGGGGCTGGTCGTCTTCGGTGCCGAGGTGCTCGTGAGTCGGCTCCTCGCCCTCGGCCTGCCGGGGCTGATGACCTCCTGGATCGTCACGCCCGTCGTGCTCGTCAGCACCTACCTGTTCGGCGTGCACGCGCTCCGCATCCCGTCCCGGCCGCTCTGCATG
>RFZO01000144.1 GCA_009920715.1 Actinomycetota bacterium
CCGCTGGTCGAGTTGCACACCGAGGCCGCGATGCTGCGCCAGATGATCCGCTACACCGCCTGGATGCTGGACCACAAGCACCACATGGAGGTCACGCACCTGGTGGCCATGTGCAACTACCGCGCCAACCGGCTCGCCTGCGACGCCGCCGACCGCGCCATGCAGACCTGTGGCGGTGTGGGGTACAGCCGCCACATGCCCTTCGAGCACATCTACAGGCACCACCGCCGCTACCGCATCACGGAAGGCTCCGAGGAGATCCAGATGCGCAAGGTGGCGAGCAACCTGTTCGGGTTCGGCGCATCCGCTGACCGCCGCTAGGGGTACCCGCTGCCGGGTTGACAACCCTGTTCGGCAAGCCTAACATTAGGGCTACCTAACAACCCCATCGAAAAGGACTCCCCATGGGTGCAGCATTCCTCATCACTCTGCGCGAAGGTCTCGAGATCGCGATCGTTCTCGCGATCCTCGTTTCGTATCTCGTGAAGACGGACCGGGCCTCGGAGGTCCGGGCCGTGTGGCGCGGTGCGGGCCTCGCAGTCGGCATCTGTCTCGTCGCAGGTGTCGCCATCCAGGCGGCCGTCGGCGGACTCCACGGGTCCGTGGAGAAGGGAGTCGAGGCCGCCATCGCCATCGCGGCGGCGAGCGTGCTGACGTGGATGATCTTCTGGATGCGTGAGCACGCGCGCACGATGGGAGCCGAGCTCCGTGCACAGGTCGCCGCGGCGACCACGGCCGGTGCACTGTCGGTCATCGCATTCGTCGCGGTCCTGCGCGAGGGTCTCGAGACAGTTCTCTTTCTCCTGTCCGCGGAGACGTCATCCTCCAGCGGGACGAGTGTCGTCGTCGGCGGGCTCGCCGGAATCGCCGTGGCTGTCGTTCTCGGTCTCGTCTTCTACTCGGCGGGCCACCGCCTGAACCTCCGCACCTTCTTCAACGTCACCGGCATCCTTCTCATCCTCTTCGCGGCGGGGCTCGTGGGCAAGTTCTTCCACGAGGTCCGCGAGATGCTCGAGATCGAGTCGGGCTGGCTGTGGAGCCCGGCGTGGACGGTGGAGAGCGGTCTGTGGGCCAAGGGCGCCTTCTATGACTTCATGAAGGGCTTCTTCGGCTGGCACGCAGAGACAGAACGAATCAGGCTCATCGCGTACTTCGCGTACCTGCTGCCTGTCGGTTGGGCATTCCTGCGCGGAGGCCGCGCCGACGGGGCGGCCCCCGTCGCATCCGACGGCTCCGGTCACGCCACTGAGAAGGTCGGAAGTTCCGCCCAATAGTCTTGGCGCATGGCCACACCTGACGGCACCCCCATTGACATCAAGCCCCGCAGCCGGGACGTCACCGACGGCATCCAGAAGGCGGCGGCCCGTGCGATGCTGCGCGCCGTCGGCCTGGGGGACGACGACTGGGTGAAGCCGCAGATCGGCATCGCCTCCAGCTGGAACGAGGTGACGCCCTGCAACATGTCGCTGCGCCGTCTCGCCGAGAGCGCGAAGAAGGGCGTCCAGGCGGCCGGCGGCGTCGCGCTCGAGTTCGGCACCATCACGGTGTCCGACGGCATCAGCATGGGGCACGAGGGCATGCGCGCGTCGCTCGTCTCGCGCGAGGTCATCACCGACTCCGTCGAGACGGTGGTGCACGGCGAGCGCTTCGATGGCTTCGTCGGTCTCGCGGGCTGTGACAAGTCCATCCCGGGGATGCTCATGGCGGCCGCACGTCTCGACCTCGCCAGCGTCTTCGTCTACAACGGCTCGACCATGCCCGGCGTCCACAAGGGACAGAACATCGACATCACCACCGTGTTCGAGGCTGTCGGCGCGTGCGCCGCGGGGACGATGACGGAGGGCGAACTGACCGACATCGAGCGCGCCGCGTGCCCGGGCGAAGGTGCGTGCGGGGGCATGTTCACCGCCAACACCATGTCCTCCATCGCCGAGGCGCTCGGCATGAGCCTGCCCGGCACGGCATCGGCACCGGCCATCGACCGCTCGCGCGAGTCCGACGCAGAGCGCGCGGGTGCGGCCGTCGTCAACATGCTGCGGCTCGGCATCACCGCGCGGGACATCCTCACGAAGAAGGCGTTCGAGAACGCGATCGCGGTGGTCAATGCCCTCGGTGGGTCGACCAACGCGGTTCTCCACCTGCTCGCCATCGCGTACGAGGCCGGTGTCGAGCTCTCGCTCGATGACTTCAACCGCATCGCGGAGAAGGTCCCCCACATCGCCGACACCAAGCCCGGCGGCAGGTACCACATGACCGACGTCCACCGCATCGGCGGGGTGCCCGTGGTGCTGAAGCACCTGCTCGACGCAGGTCTTCTCCACGGGGACGTGCTCACGTGCACTGGCCGAACCATGGCGGAGAACCTCGCCGAGCTGAACCCGCCCGCGCCCGACGGCGATGTCATACATCCGTTGAGCGACCCGATCCACGCGGAGGGCGGCATCAACATTCTCGTCGGTTCGCTCGCACCGAACGGCTCGGTCGTGAAGGTCGCCGGTCTCACGAAGGACCAGCTGCAGTTCGAGGGCCCCGCCCGCGTCTTCGACGGCGAGGACGGTGCGATGGACGCGATCATGCAGGGCCGCATCAACCACGGCGACGTCATCGTCATTCGCTACGAGGGCCCGAAGGGCGGGCCCGGGATGCGCGAGATGCTGGCCATCACGGGTGCCCTGAAGGGTGCAGGTCTCGGCAGCACGGTGGCACTCATCACCGACGGCCGCTTCTCGGGCGGCACGTGGGGCTTCTGCATCGGGCATGTTGCACCCGAGGCCGTGGACGGCGGGCCGATCGCGTTCGTGCGCGAGGGTGACCGCATCCGCATCGACGTGCCGAGCAAGTCCCTGGACGTGCTGGTGGACGCGGCGGAGATGACACGGCGTCGCGACGGCTGGGTGCCGAACCCGCCCCGCTACAGATCCGGCGTGCTGGCCAAGTTCGCCAAGATGGTGCAGGGTGCCGAGAAGGGCGCCGTCACCAACGTGCGGCTCTGAGCGGCACTAATTTGTGGGGATGGAGACGCCGTCCCGCCCCCATGTGCTGACGCGGGCCGTGCGCATCGTGGGTGGCACCGCCACCACTCTCACCGGTGTGGCACTTCTCGTGCTGCCCGGGCCGGGCATCGTGCTGATCGTGGCCGGTCTCGGCATCCTCGGCAAGGACATCCCCATGGCGGCGCGGCTGCAGCAACGGATGATGACGCACGCCAAGCGGGCCGCCAGCGGCGCGGCGAACGGCGCAAGGAAACTGCGCCGCAAGTGATGCGCGCCGCACGGCGGCGCGGACGGGGTCTCAGACGGCGGGTATCACGGCACGGCGCACCGGGCGGTCCCACCCGGGTTGCCCCGTCGACCTGGGGCTCGGCCACAGTCCGGGTCCCATGTCGACCATGCCGTGGTGCGAACCGTGCGCGCCGAGGATGTTGAGGAAGGGGAGCGCGTCGAACGCCTCCGGGCCCTTCACACCTGTGCCCTTCCACGAACCATCTGCCATCAGCTCGAGCGCGACGACCGGGCAGATGGCCGTCTGCCACAGCACCGCCTGGCTGTCGTACTCGCGCATCGTGACCTCGTTGTCGGCTACGTGGTACAGGTACACCTCGCGGGGCTTTCCGTCCGCGATGCCCTTCACCCACGTGCCTGCGCATGTGCGGCCGTGCATGAGGTGTCCGAGCTTGGCGGGGTTCGGAAGCACGGCGGCGAGGACATCGCGCGGCGCGACGTGCACCCCTCCCACCTTGATCTTGTCGGTGGAGTCGAGACCGAGGTAGGCGAAGGTCTTCAGCCAGTCGATGAACTCTGCACCGAGCCCGTACTTGAAGGTGACCCGTTCGCACTTCACCTCGCGCGGGATGAGGATGACCTCCTCGTGCTCCACGTTCACGCACTCCACCGGACCGATGCCGGCGGGGAAGTGGAAGATCTCGGGCTCGCTGAAGCAGTCGGTGGTGTAGAAGCCGCGCTTCTTCTCCCACACGACCGGCGGGTTGAGGCATTCCTCGATGGTGGTCCAGATGGAGAATGTGGGGTCGGCGGCGTAGCGGGCGAAGACGTCGCTGAGTCCCGGCTCCACCCCCATGCCGATCAGGGCGAGGATCCCCCGCTCGCGCCACTTCTCGTCGTCGGAGAGCTGGTCCTCCCCGAGCATCCTGCCGACCTTGTTGTACGGGTCGAGCGGGTGCGGGGTGGACAGGTTCATCGCCATGTCGATGTAGTTGCACCTCGCCTGGTACGCCGCCTCGAAGATCTGCGGGTTCAACCGGGGGTCACAGGCATTGACGATGACGTCTGACTTGGTGCGCTCGATGAGTGCGACCAGGTCGGCGACATTCGAGGCATCGACTCTCTCGGCCCTGAACTTTCCCGGGTCGTCGAGTGCGGCGATGGCCGCCTCGGCGGACTCCTTCGAGATGTCGGCCAGGACAAAGGAGTCGAAGAACCCCCGTGTCTCGGCAATGGAGGCCATCGAGGCCCCGACTCCGCCTGCTCCCACAACGAGGATGTTCATGATGTTTCTGCACACTCCGACGCACTGCCCTCCCGCCCGTGGGAGACTGACCGGCATGGACTTCGTGGGACGTGACGAGGCGCGACCGATCTCTGACCCGGAGATCACCAGTTACAACCGTCTCCCGATGAGCAGCCCCCTGGTGGAACGCGAGAAGAACCCGTGGTTCCGTTCGCTGAACGGGGAGTGGTCGGTGATGCGGTACGGGCATCCCACGGACGTCCCGCGGGAGGCGCTCGCACCGCACTTCGATGATTCGTCGTGGAGGACCATCCCCGTGCCGGGCAACTGGACGTTGTTTGGTCTCGGTGACGAGCCGCACTACACAAATGTCACGATGCCATGGAAGGGACTGCCGCCGGCGCTGCCGGAGGTCATACCCACCGTCGTCCACCGCACTGTCTTCCCGATGCCCGCGAAGTGGTCGGGCCGGCGAGTGGTGCTGCATGTCGGCGGGGCCGAGAGCGTGCACACCGTGGTCGTGAACGGCAGCCGTGTGGGCTACGGGACGGACAGCCGTCTGGCGAGCGAGTACGACATCACCGGCAGCCTCCATGACGGCGACAACTCGATCGCCATCATGGTCAGCCGTTACTCGGCACAGAGCCACGTGGAGGACCAGGACCAGTGGTGGATGGCCGGTCTGCACCGTGAGGTGCACGTCAGGGCCGAGGCGCAGGTGCACATCGACGATGTCCGGATCGACGCGGGACTGATGGAGGACAACTCCACGGGCACCCTGCGGGTGCTGACGACGGTCGGC
>RFZO01000145.1 GCA_009920715.1 Actinomycetota bacterium
TGAGCACGGGCGGCGAGGCCGACACCCTCATCCGCTGAGCACCGCACGGAACGACTGGATAGCCTGACGCACATGACCGCGCTGATGCTCCGTGACCTGCACGTCTCGTGGTCCTGGGTGGTCATCATCGGCAACGCCCTGGCGGGACTCTGGGCTCTTTCGGCCCACAAGGTGACCCAGCTGCGCAGCCGTGCCCTGTGGTGGTTCACCGGACTCGTCCAGTTCTCCGTGTTCGTCCAGGTGGCACTGGGTGTTGCGCTGGTGAACAAGCACAAGATCGGGTTCCCCCAGTTCCACGCCTTCTACGGGTTCGTCGCGATCATCGCGATCGCCATCATCTACTCGTACAGGGCCCAGTTGAAGTCGCGGGTCTACCTTCTCTACGGGTTCGGCGGGCTGTTCCTCATGGGTCTCGGCATCCGGGCCATGCTCGTCGGCCAGAGCTGACGACTCCCGCGTGAGCCGAACCTCCGGCGCCGGGTTCTGTAACAATTTTCCAGAGATTGCTATGGTGTTGGCCGTGAGGGGCTCGTTGACACCATTCGGCAAGGCGCCACGGCGCAAACCGTTCGTGCACTCATTGATGGCGCTGGTTCTGGCAGGCACGCTGGTTTGGTCACACACCACAGGCCCGGCCGAGGCGGCAACGTCTCTTGACCCAGACTGGGTGCTGACCCTCGCTAACGCCGACACCTCGAACAACCTGTACGTGGAGGATTCAGCCGTGGACAAGGACGGCAACCTCTTCGTGGTGGGTCAGACCATGGGTTCGTACGACATCGATCCGGGTGCATCCGTCACAAATGTCAGTCTCGACCGCAGGGCCGTCATCGTGAAGTACGACTCCAGTGGTGCGTATCAGTGGCATTTCGGCCTGGGCGGAGCCAACTCCCGGTGGAGCGGAATCTCCTTCCAGCCGAACGGAGAGCAGTTCTGGCTGACCGGTTCAATCTGCGGAGCCAACGGCAGCCAAACCTTCAATTTCAATCGCACGGCCACTCCTGCCGTGAGTTTCACCTATTCAGTCGGCGCCTGCCAGACGATGCTGCTCAAGTACGACACGAGCGGAAACGTCGTTGTCGACAGCGGAACCTCCACCGCTATTGCGATGCGGCTCCAGAGCGGCGCGACCAGCACTTATGCGCGGCGTCTCGTCGCCAATGCCGACGGGGTGTACATCACGGGGCAGTACTACTCGAGCAGCTCCGTGAGTGTGGATTTCAATCCACTCGGATTCCCCTACCAGTTGACAGGAGCACGTGCGTCGGGCGGAAAGGATGCCTTTCTCGCCAAGTACTCAAGTTCTGGCCAGCTTCTCTGGGTGAAATCTTTCGGGTCTGCAAGCAGCACCGGTGAAGAGTTCGGTTTCAACGTCGGTGTGGATGCCGCGGGCAATGTCTACAACCACGGGGTCTTCAGCACGAACGCCAATTACGACCTCGGTGGCGGTGCAATCAGCTTCACCGGGCAACGGCATTACCTTGTCAAATTCGACTCATCGGGTGTTCATCAGTGGAGCTTCAAGTTTTCGGGCGGGGATCCGAGCAACTATGACCGAATGAACGATTTCGCCGTCGACCCATCCGGCAATGTCTATGTTGCCGGACGTCAAGCGGGCACGCACGACCACAGGGGAACACTGGGCACGGCGAGGAACGTCACCACTCCGACCAGTGCGTACGGCGCCGTCATTGTGTCGTTCGACTCGAACGGGGGCTATCGCTGGCATGCCGGTCTGTCGTTGAAGTCCCATCCATCCGGCACTACCCAGAATATGTCGGTCGTCGAGACCATCTCCGTTGCATCCGATGGGTCCGTATTCGCGGCCGGTCTGTACCGGGGGACCATGGACTTTGATCCTTCGGCGTCCGAGTACCTGCTGTCACCGTCCACCTCATCCTGCACGGAGGACCGCTTCGTGGCGATGTACTCCTCAACCGGGTCACTCCTCTGGGCAGACAGGCCCGAAAGCGCGTGCGCCACTGGCACACCCAACCAGGTGAATCTCGGTGGCATGCGCACGATGTCCTCCCTCTCGTTGGGCACGTCGTTTGTCGTCGCGTTCCGTGCGTACTCGCCGGTCACCACCTTCATGGTGAAGTACGGCGTGGACACGGCCACCCCTGCGGTGCCGCAGACTCCGGACTTGACCGCAGCGTCCGACACGGGAGTTTCCAGCACTGACAACATCACCAGCGACAACACCCCGACAGTGAACGTGGTAGCGGGGGAGTTTGGAGGTGTTGTTACCATCACGGCCCAGAGAAGCGGGCAATCCGACGTTGTCTGTCAGTCTGTCGGAGCTCCTGGGTCCGGCAGTGATTGCACGTTCTCGACATCGCTCGCTGATGGGTCGTGGACTCTCACTGCAACTCACGCTGACGGCGCAGGCAACACATCTGGAGCAAGTGTTTCGAGCACGATAACCGTGGACACCGTTGCCCCGGCCTTGCAGTCCATCTCCCCGGCGAGGGATGCGACGGGTGTCAACCCGTCAGGCAACCTGACTTTTACGTACGACGAGGGTGTGGAGAAGGGGACTAGCGGAACAATTCTGGTGAAGACCGCTGCATCAATCGCAGGCTGTACCTCGTCCTCGACCACCGCACAATCAATCGTGATCTCAAATGCCGCGGTATCGACAAGTGGGTCTGTCATCACGGTGAATCCACCAACTGATCTCGCCGTCACCACGGCGCACTGCGTCTCGTTCCCGTCCGGCACGGTGCGGGATGCGGCGGGCAACAACGCAGCTGCACACGACCCGTCTGGCTCGGGGGGTATGCGATTCTCCACCGGGGCGCTTCAGGATCTCACGTCACCGACCATGCTGTACGGGGAACTCTTCGCGAATGGCCGGACCGTGCGCCTCACATTCGATGAATCCCTTCATACCGTCACGGCGGCAGCCAGCAGATTCACCGTGACGGCTTCCGCGCGGAACATCACCCCGACGAGCGTGACGGTGTCGGGAGTCTCGATAGATCTCGCTCTTCCTGTGACTCTGGAGGGGAGTGCATCAGTGACGGTGGCCTATTCGCCCCCATCCGTGGATTCGGCAAACACAAATCCTGCGGTCCAGGACGCGGCTGGCAACGATGTGTTGTCGTTCTCCCGCGGCATCACCAACAATTCAGTGGCTGACGGAACCGCCCCTGGGGTCTCTATTTCCGCTCCCTCTTCGCCATCAAGTTCGATGACGTTGTCATACACGTTGACGTTCACGGAGCCCGTGAGCGGAATCGAGGCGGCAGACTTCCGGGTGGTCGGGAACACATCGTGTACGAGCATCACACCGTCTGCGGCGTCCACGACATCAACCATCACCGTCACTGTCGTTTGCACGGTTGATGGGTTGGTGATCCTTTTGCTCACGGGTGATTCCGTCGTCGATGGCAATTCCAACACTGGTCCCACGAGCGATGCATCGGCGTCAGGGGTCACAATCACCTCTCCTTCGACGACGACTGCGGCGCCGACCACAACCACACCGGTGAATCAGCAAGTCGCGACGACAACTACGACGACAACTACAACCACGACCACTACGTCAACCACCACGACAACCACCACTACGACAATCGCGGTGAGTGCAGCGGGCGGGTCCACTGCCACAGCACCGACGATGACGACCGATGGGGACATGGCAACGTCAGTGTCGGAGGATTTCGTGATTCCCGGGGTGTCGGGTTCGGCGCGCAGTTCGGACGGGAGCATCTTCTCGGTGTCGCGGACAGGGGCAATCGGGCTGAAGATCCGTACCGGCTACATCGGGCTCGTCTCCGGCACGGTGAAGGCGACGTACAGGGTCTCGGGGCGCGCGACGACATGGTCGTGCACGGTTCGGTCCACCAGGATCGGCAAGATCAACAAGAACGCGAAGCGTTCCGTGGGGAACTGGTTCCCGAAGAAGCTGCACACGGTCGCCAACAAGTGTGTGGTGCCGGCAGCCATGCGCACTGCCCTGAAGTCCCAGAAGGTCCTGATCACCTCGAGGGTGAGGTTCGTGAAGCAGTGGCCCACCACCGGCAAGCCCATCAACGCTTTGACCAACGCAAAAATCCCGGTGGGAACAAGGGTCTTCCGGGTCACCATCGGCAACTGAGTCCGACGGAGTCAAGTCAGGGGGACGAATCTCGCCCCGTTGTGAATCGCCGGGTCAGCCGAGGGCGCCGGCCAGCTGGTCGAGCTGGGCCGCGAGGCGTGCGGGCAACTTCGCGCCGAATGTCGCGTAGTGGTCCTTGATCTGGGGCAGCGCCGACTTCCAGCCGTCGGTGTCCACCGACAGGATGGCCGACATGTCGTCGGCCTTCACGTCGAGCCCCTTCGTGTCGATGTCCCCGGGCGAGGGCAGGAAGCCGATCTCGGTCCTGGTGGCGTTGGCTGTTCCGTCGACCCGGTCGAAGATCCACTTCAGCACGCGGCTGTTCTCCCCGTAGCCGGGCCACAGGAACCTGCCGTCCTCGTCGCGACGGAACCAGTTGACGAAGAAGATCTGGGGCAGCTTGTCGGCCTTCGACTTGTCGCCGATGGCCAGCCAGTGCGCGAAGTAGTCGGCCATGTTGTAGCCGCAGAAGGGGAGCATGGCCATCGGGTCGAACCGCAGGTTGCCCACCGCGCCCTGCTGGGCGGCGGTGGTCTCCGAGGCCATGATCGAGCCGAGGAACACGCCGTGCTCCCAGTCGAATGCCTGTGTCACCAGCGGCACGGTGGTGCGGCGGCGGCCGCCGAAGAGGATGGCCGAGATCGGCACGCCGGCCGGGTCCTCCCACTCGGGGGCGATGCACGGGCACTGCGAGGCGGGCGCAGTGAAGCGCGCATTCGGGTGCGCCGCCACGCCGTCGCTCTCGGGCGTCCATGCGTTGCCCTTCCAGTCGGTCGCGCGCGCGGGGGCCTGGTCGCTCATGCCCTCCCACCACACGTCACCGTCGGGGGTGAGGGCAGTGTTGGTGAAGAGGCAGTTGCCCCACAGGGTCTCCATGGCGTTCGCGTTGGTGTCGTAACCGGTGCCCGGTGCGACGCCGAAGAAGCCCGCCTCGGGGTTGATCGCGTAGAGGCGGCCGTCGTCGCCGAACTTCATCCAGCAGATGTCGTCGCCGATGGTCTCGGCCTTCCAGCCCGGGATGGTCGGCTGGAGCATGGCGAGGTTTGTCTTGCCGCATGCTGACGGGAACGCCGCCGCGATGTATTTCACCGCGCCGGCCGGGTTGGTGAGCTTCAGGATGAGCATGTGCTCGGCCAGCCAGCCG
>RFZO01000146.1 GCA_009920715.1 Actinomycetota bacterium
ACACGCGCAGTTGAGTGATGTGACCGAACGGGGGAACGCCACCAATCGGAAACCCGGTGGCGGCACGGACCGCATCAGCGTCAACCCGCGAGCACTTCACTCCCCCTGCGGCAGCCGCCAGCTTCTTCTCGTCCAGTTGGTTCGACCCCGAGACGAGTGCCATCACAATCTCGTCGTCCACCCCGAACACCAGGCTCTTCACGATCTGGCCGACCTCCACGCCGATTGCCGCGGCGGCATCCTGGGCGGTCTTAGTGCCCTCGGGAAACCGGCGCGTCTCGATGGTGAGGCCGGCGGCCCGGGCGGCCTCCGCGACTCTGGTCACATTGGGGTGGTGCTGCTCGGTCATGATGCCTGCAAGGCTACGGGGCGCCGTAGAATCGCGCTGACGAAGGGGAGTATCCCGAGACCGCGGTGTCGTCAACACGGCCGAAAGGCCCGGCATCTGCGGGGGCGCAAGCCCGGGAGAGACCTTCGGCAAGCACAAACGCTTCAGCCGAAGGAACACCATGAAATGCCCCCAATGCTCCGTCAACCTCGTGATGTCTGATCGCCAGGGAATCGAGATCGATTACTGCCCGGACTGTCGCGGCGTGTGGCTTGACCGCGGGGAACTGGACAAGTTGATCGAGCGCTCCAACGCCCAGGTCCAGTCCGTGCGGCGCCGGGATGACGACGATGATGACGACCACGACTACCCCAAGGGGAAGGTCAAGTACCCGTACCCGCCCAAGAAGAAGAAACTGAGCAGCGTGCTCGGCGACATCCTCGATTTCGGCTGAGCCGGCGCTCCACGGACACGCACAGGATTGACAAGGAGGAACAGATGTTCAGGAACACGATGAAGACGACGATCCTGCTGGCCGCAATGGGCGGCCTGATCGTGGGGGTCGCATCCGTGCTGGGCGGGGGAAGCTCCGGGGCCGTCATGATCGGCCTGGTGCTCGCCCTCGTGATGGTGGGTGGCAGCTACTGGTTCAGCGACAAGCTGGCACTCGCGTCATCCAAGGCGCAGGTCATCACCGAGGCCGACCATCCCGAGTTCTACGGGATGGTGCGCGACCTCGCCGCGCGCGCGAACCTGCCGATGCCGCGGGTGGCGCTGTCCCCCGCCGACCAGCCGAACGCGTTCGCGACGGGCCGCAACCCATCGAACGCCGTCGTGTGCGCCACGACCGGGCTTCTGTCGTCACTGTCGCGAGACGAGGTGGAGGGCGTGATGGCGCACGAGCTGATGCACGTGCGCAACCGTGACATCCTCATCGGCTCGGTGGCCGCCGCAATTGCCACGGCAATCTCTTCGATTGCCCAGATGGCCATGTTCGCGACCATGTTCGCGGGTGGCCGGGACGACGAGGACCGCCCGAACCCGCTCGCGATCCTGCTCGTCTCGATGATCGCGCCGCTCGCGGCAGGGCTCATCCAGATGGCGGTGAGCCGGAGCCGCGAGTTCGAGGCCGACCGCAGCGCGGCCGAGCTGCTCGGCAACGGCGAGCCGCTGGCGCGTGCCCTCGAGCGGATCGAGATGCTGGCCGCCACGCGTCCGATGGCAGTCGCCCCCGCCCAGGCCCAGGCCTACATCCACAACCCGCTCGCGGAGTTCGGCGGCAGGCGTGGCGGAGGACCCAACATGACGAAGCTGTTCTCCACGCACCCCGCCACGGAGGAGCGCATCAGGCGCCTCCGCCAGATGTCGTTCTGACCCCGGGGGGTTCAGTCGTCGGTGGCCTCTGCGGGGCCGCTGAGCGTGAAGAGTGCGGCACCGGCCAACGAGACGAGCCCGGCCACCAGGTACGGGAGGGTGTAGTTGCCTGAAGAGTCGCGGATGGAGCCGATGAGGATCGGTCCGACCGCGGTCCCGGTCAGCGAAATCAGGCCGCTCCGCGACGAGATCCGGGCATAGTCCTTCACCCCGAAACGCTGGGCGATGAGGAGCGACTGCATCATCAGCACGTTGCCGACCATCGCGCCGAAAAGGGCGATGGACAGGAACAGGGGGACCGTGGAATCAGCCTGGCCGATCAGCACGATGGCCGTGCCCTGCACCGCCGCCACGAACACCATGAACTTGGCCAGCGGGAACTTGGGTATCACCCTGCCGCCGACCAACCTGAACACCACGCTCATGCCCGACAGCACGGAGGTCGCGAAAGCGGCGGTGCCCTTGTCGGTGCGCTCCTCCACCAGCTTCACGATCTGCTGGATGGCACCGACTTGGGCGCCCATCACGAGCACGTACCCGACGGTGACCACCCAGAAGAACCGCGTGCGCACCGCCACCGACATCGGTGTGCCCGGCAGGTCCACCACGTGGTTCTCCGGCTTCGGCTGGCCGTCCGGCATCCAGTTGAGCGCGATGGGGTCGCCGCGCACGAAGAGGAACGTGGGGATGGACATCCCGGCCAGCCACATGAGAGCCAGCCACGGCGCGGTGCCGCTCATCTTGTGCGAGTCGATGAGTGCCTTCACCACGGGGGTCAGCACGATGCCGCCCACGGAGAGCCCGGAGGACACCGCGGCGATCGCGGGTGCGCGCTTGGCGTGGAACCACCGCGTGACAACGGTGGTGGCGAGCGTGAGGCCGCTGGACGACCAGGCGACGGAGAACACCCCGTAGACCACGAAAAGGTGCCACTTCTCCGTCACGTGGCCGAGCATGTACAGCGACACGGCACCCAGCAGGGCCCCGCCGTACGCGATGTTCCGCACGTCGTGACGCGCGATCAGCCGCGCCACCACCACGTTCCACAGGCCGCCCACGAGGAAGAAGAACGTGGTGGCCACGGAGAGAGAGGAGACGTCCCAGCCCTGTTCCTTGCTGAAGGCGTTCAGGTATACGCCCATGCCGTAGAAACCGAGCGACGACCCGAAGAAGAGCATCGCGAAGCAACCGCCCACGACCCACCAACCGGGGAACGCATCCTTCTTCGCGATGTAGACGCGCGTCGACGTGGCTGTCATGGCGTTCCCTCCCCCGCGGGAACCCTAGACCCGCGGAAGCGCCCGCCGGGGTGTCAGGCGGACGGACCGGCGGGAGGACGCGTCAGACGAACGCTGCGTAGCCGTCGCGCTCGAGCGTGTCGGCGAGTTCCGGCCCGCCCGTCTTCACGATGCGGCCGGCCGAGAGGATGTGCACGACGTCGGGCTTCAGCTCCTCGAGCAGCCTGACGTAGTGGGTGATGGCGAGCACGCCGAGGTTGTTCTCGTGCGTGGCCGCCTCCACGCGGCGTGCGCAGTCGCGCAGCGCGTCGATGTCGAGGCCGGAGTCCAGCTCGTCGAGGATGGCGATGCGCGGCTCGAGCACGCCGAGCTGCAGTGTCTCGTTGCGCTTCTTCTCGCCGCCCGACAGGTCGACGTTCAGCGCACGGGACACGAGCGCGGGGTCGAAGTTGATCCGCCCGGCCTCCGTCTCGATGATGCGGGCGAGCGACGACGTGTCGCGGCCGCGCGCAGACAGGGCCTCCACGAGCACCTCGTCCACGTGCACGCCCGGCACCTCGGTGGGGTACTGCATCACAAGGTGCAACCCGCGCACGGCACGCTGCCACGTGGGCAGCGCGAGCATGTCCTCGCCGTCGAGCGTGACGGTGCCGCCGAGCACGGTGTAGCCGGGCTTGCCCATGATGACGGCGGACAGGGTGGACTTGCCGGCGCCGTTCGGCCCCATGATCGCGTGCACCTCGCCGCTGGAGACGGTGAGATCGATTCCCTTCAGGATCTCCTTGTCGCCCACGGACGCGCGCAGGCCCCTGATCTCGAGCGTGCTCATCGGCCCTCTCCCTTCACGTTCACGACGACCTCGCCGTCCGTCACCGACACTGAGTACACGGCAACCGGCTGCGTGGCCGGGAGCGTGTCGGGATGGCCCGACTCCAGGCTGAACGCGCTGCCGTGGCGGATGCACTCGATCTGCTTCGTCTCGCACCACACGAGCCCGTCGGAGAGACGGACGTCGGCGTGGCTGCACCTGTCGTGGACGGCGAACACCTCGTCGTCGATGCGCACGACCGCCACGGGGACACCGTCGACCTCGGCGTGCACCGCCTTGCCGTTCTCGAGCGAGTCGAACCTGATGCTCATGACGCCGCCCCCGCGGTGAGCGCGGCTTCTGCGGCGAGCTTGTCGGCCACCGCGCGGCGCAGCGGCTCGACGTCGACGCCGCGGGGCATTCGGTCGAGGACGTCGTTGAAGAACCCGAACACGATGAGCCGCTCGGCCACCTCCGGCGGCACGCCGCGGCTCTCCAGGTAGAAGCGGTGGTCGTCCTCGATGGAGCCCACCGTGCTGGCGTGGCTGCACTTCACCTCGTTGGTCTCGATCTCCAGGTTGGGCACGCTCTCGGCCCAGGCACCCTCGCCGAGCGTGAGGTTGCGGTTGGTCTGGAACGCCTCGCTGTGGGCGGCGTTCTTCGCGATGTGGATGAGGCCGGTGTACACGCTGCGCGCGCTGCCGCCGACGGCCCCCTTGAACAGCAGGTCGCTGTGGGTGCGTGGTGCCACGTGGTGCTGGAGCGTGCGGAAGTCGTGCATCTGCGTGCCGCTCGCGAAATACAGGGCCAGTTGCTGGGCGTTCGCGCCCTGCTCCACCAGGCGCGCCTCGGCGCGGACGCGTGCGTAGTCGCCACCGAGCGCCACGGTGTTGAGACGGATGGTGGAGTCACGGTGGCCGACGGCCTGCTGGTGGCCGATCTGCCACGTGCGGGTGCCCAGCTGGTTGACCGCCACGTAGTTCACGCGGGCCGAGCGCGCCGCACGCACCTCGAGCACGGGCACCACGAGCGACACGACCGAATCGTTGGAGACGAACCGCTCCACCACGGTGACCTCGGAGTCCTCGCCGGCGTCGATGACGAGGCGCGGGTAGGCGACCGTCCCGTCGGCATCGATGTGGTGCACCACCTCGATGACCTGTTCCACCGCGCGGCCGCGCGGGATGACGAGGGCGATCTCGTCGCCGTTCTCGCGGTTCAGGCCCGCGAACACGTCGGCGGGGCTCTCCATGGCGACACCGGCGTGCGTCCCGGTGGCGCGCACGGCATCGGCTCCCACCGTCTCGGTGCGGGCGTGCCCGGGCACGAACGCGGACAGGTCAAGCTCGCCGATGCGGCTGTAGCGCCAGATCTCTTCTTCTGCGCTCGGCAGTGCGGGGGTGGTGGTCATGGGGGTCGGTTTCTGTGTGGGGGTTACTTCTTGCGGCGGAACCAGCGGCGCTTCTTTGCGTTCTTCTCGGCCTCT
>RFZO01000147.1 GCA_009920715.1 Actinomycetota bacterium
GCATCAGCGGCGACGACCCGACCTTCAGTATGGGCAGGGCGCGGCGGAGCTCCGACCGCAGCTTCGGGTGCAGTCGGTTCGGCCCGTCCACGACGTAGTGGGCGAACGCCTCGGCGAACAACTCCCCCGCCTCCGTGGCGGAGTAGGACGTCACCGGCGTCAAGAACGCCCTGACCTCGGACCGCTTCGCGATGACCTGGTCGAGGGCCGGCACGGCCCCGCGCTTCGGTGCCCCCGTGTACGGGTCCAGGTTCTCGTCCACCCCCACCTTGTCCAAGACGATTTCGGTCCACATCAGAAGGTCGTCCTGTCCGGTCTCCTTCAGGTGATTGATCCAGTGCGCGAGGTTGCGGCCGTACTTGACGCGCATCCAGTCGCCCTTGACCCCCTCCCGTTCGGGTGCGGATGCCCACGCCTCCCAGGCGTTGATGACCGCGTCGACGTCAGGGGTGCCCGTGTCGCCCTCGAAGTATTCCTCCCACGCCGCCCGTCCACGGTTGCCGAGGAACATCCAGTAGACCCGGTGCCCCGTCTCGTGGATGAACGATTGTAGGATTCGGTGCGGGTTTCCGCCACCTGCGGCCAACCACATGATGTCGTCGCGGCGACGGTACATCGCGAGCGTGTTCCCACCCCCGCTGCCTGCCGACGGGGGCAAGTACGTCGTCGGGTAGGCCAACACGGCCCCGCCCACGAACCGACCCATCCCGTACTGTGACAACAGGTGCGACCCCTGTTTCAGGACGAACCGCAGGGTGTCGAACTTGTCGTCGTCCCAGTCGCCGCGACCCGTGTTGAACGGATGGACGGAGTACGCCCCCACGCTGTACGCGCCCATCTCCTCCTCGTCCAGGGCGCGGACGATCTCGAGGGCCTCGCCGCTGTATTCCAGGTACTTCTGCCACGCATCGGTCGTCTTGCCCGACATTGAGGCCAACACCGACCCGAGGGCCTCCCCGTTCGGGGCGTCCCGCATCTGGGTCAGCATCTTCCTGAAGTTGCGGAGCCGCGTGTTCAGCTTCGACGTGAGCCGACGCTTCGGGTCGTTCATCCGAATGTCGAGCAGGGGTAGGGCCGCGTCGATGGCCACCCGCAGGGCGTCCGCGTCCGCATCGGCCACCGGTACGGCACGATCGAACGAAAACACCGACCGCCTGGACGCCCTCATCAGGGCGTCCTTGATGGGTTTGAGGACCGACTCGAGTCGGAGGTAGCTTGCTGTGGGGGCGGCGGTGCGTTTCATCACCACCCGGTCGGCATAGGGCCGTCACCGCGTATGTGTTGTCGCACCCCAGGAGACCTCCGTGAAGGACTTTGACCGCGCCCGCCGCCAGCTCGAACTCCGGCAGCAAGCCGACGACTGGATCCGGGACAACCCGGACGTCTACGCCCGATTCGTCGAGCTCGCACGCGAGAAGGTCGGCCGATGCGAGCAGTTCTCCATCGCCGCCATCACCGAGGTCGTGCGGTGGGACGCCACCGTGCGCTTCGCCAAGGGCAAGGACTTCGCCATCTCGAACTCCATCCGTCGGTACATCGCCCTCCGCATGGTCGAGGACCACCCGGAGTTCGAGCCGTACATCACCACCAAGGCGGGCGAGGTCGGGACCCCACCGCAACTCACGGGGAAACTGCGGTACGAGGTCGTCGATGACGACCTGTCCGACCTCGACGAGATCCTTTCCTGACATGCGTGGGGTCCGACCCGATGGCCCGTCGGTGTATCCACCTATGAGGACAGGCACATGACGAATAGGACCCGCATCCACATAGCCGCCACCGTAGCCATCGCCGTAGAGGCGGTCGTGGGGTGGCACCTTGTTTCCGACGACCCCGACCCCGACCCCGACCCATTTGCGGATCGCGGCGAGTGCTTCCCCGACGACATCGACCTCGGGTACGAGGTCGGGTGCCGCGTCACCCCTCCCGCCGACATGTCGGAGGCCATCGCCCGCGCCGCCGATGAGTTCGACATCGACCCCTGGATGGTCGCCGTCACCGTCCACCGCGAGTCGGGGTGCGACCAGTACGCACTCGGCTCTGCCGGGGAAATCGGTCTCGCCCAGGTCAACCCGTCCGTGTGGATGGGCACCCTGCGCCGGAATGGCATCGCCCGCCGACCCCAGGAACTCTACGACGTGCGGACGAACCTCCGCGCCTCCGCGTACGTCCTGAGCCGCGCCCACCGCGCCGCCGACGGTGACCTGTTCGGCACCTTCCGCCGCTACAACGGCAGCGGCCCGAAGGCCCGCAAGTACGCCCGCGAGCAGGTGTCCGCCTACGCCAGTGTCGCCCTCCCCGACGGTGCCCTGTGAGCGACGAACTCGAGCAACTTCGGGCGGAGAACCGCCGCCTTCGCGACGTCCTCCGGTGGACCAACAACACGATCTCACAATACGCACAGCACAGCACCCCCTCGGAGGCGATGGCATCGGCCATCGCCGGGGTTCGCGCCGAGATCGAACGACTGTGGGCGGAGATCGAACGACTGCGGGCGGAGTGCATCGAACTCAACTCCGCCTTGTCCCGCATCGACTACGCCTGCGGGGAACCGAACGAGATGGGGTGCTCGGAGTACGACGTCCACGCGGACCCGGAAGTCGTCGTCCGGCGTGTCACGGAACGGCTCGCCCAGCGACATACCCCACACTGCACGAACAAGGAGATGTAATGACTGAAGTCGTAGCGCGCCACATCCACTGGATGTGGTCATGTAGCCTGCTGGATGAACTGGGTGTGCGAGTTCCCTGCGGGGATGCCGAGGAATGGTTGGCCCCCACCCCTGCCCATCTACTCGCCGAGGTAGCACGGGTGGTGCAGTTGCCCGAGGACTGCACCACCCGGTTGGCACAGGATATAGCCCACTGGATGCTCGCCAGCGGTGGGGCCAGTGGCGAGTACGATAAACCCGAGGGACTCCCGAACTGGGAGTTCGAGGGGTACACCATTGGGGATGATGGTGTGGTGGACCTCGGGGGTGTTCCCCTTGGGTCCGTTGAGGCGGTTACGGGTGATGCGGAGTGGTTCACCCCGGAGGACTACGCCCACCTACGGGAAAAACTGCTGGAAATTTGGCCGGTTGGGGATGACGGGGGAACGGATGGCCCCCAGGATGTGATGACCAGCCGGGGCTATGTCACGTTGCACCCCGATGGCGACGTTGTGCAGCAAGGTTGGAACCTGATGCGGGTCATCCTCCCCGACTGGGAGGTGACGCTGAACAAACATGGAAGGGACAACCAGCACGACTACGACAGGGGGCGGGCCGACGAACGCGCCGCCGTGGTGGCGTGGCTGCGGCGTAACCCAGGTGTGTCTCGTGCCGCCGAGTGCATCACCGCCATGACACCATTCGAGTGCGCCGACGCCATCGAGAACGGCGGACACCTGCACTGAGGGGTTCGAGGAGCACTGGACTGGGATGTGGGCGGACCACTACGCCGGCCTCGTGTAGTGGCCCTATACGGGACGGACGGGCATGAACCGCCCGTCCGCATCCCGAGTCGCGTCCCGCCGCCTCCTGGTCGACGTTGTGATGGTGTTCCTCGACGCCCTCCGACGCAACTTGCCCCACACCCGCCGAGCCTTCGATGCGTTCATCCCGCATACCGTCGAGTTCGCCTCGTCGGGTGCCCTGGAGCTGCTGACCTGGCGCATCAACCTGGCACTCCACACACCGGCGACCGTGTCGAAGATCGTCGTCCGGCTCCTGAACGCCGCCAAGCCTGATGGTGCCCTGCGTGGGATCGTCGGGAAGGTCGTCGACGGCGAACGCATCGACCGGCAGGACGTGGACGCCCTGGTGGATGTCCTCGAGGGGGCCACGGTCGATGTCCTCAACGACATCGCGGACGTCCGCTCCGCCGCGGAGGCCATGCGGATACCCGTCGACGACGCCATCCGCATGACCCTGGGGCCGAAGGTCAACGCCGCCCGCAGCGCCGTCCAGGGGGCGTTGGGGAACTAGCCCGCCGACGCCACCAGCATCTCCACCTCGTCGGGCGTCATCGGCACCCCCGGCGTGTTCACGGCCCGGAACGCCCGCACCGCGTCGTCCCGCGTCGCGTCCGGGCCGAGGACGTACGTCACCAACGTCCGCCGCCGCATCACCTCGCCAGCGACCCCCGCCCACTCCCAGTCGCGGGACCCACGACTGGGCTTCGGGATGGCCAACGCACGCCACCGTGCCGTCCGCACCGCCGTCAGGTGCCACCGCCCCTGCGCCGGCCCGAACCGTCCCGTCCGCACGTCCAGGAACGCGGAGGTCGGGGTGTTCGTCGTGCCGTCGACCCGCACGACCTTCGCCCCCAGGGCGGTCAGCCGCTGCTGCCCGTCGATGACCCACGTCCCGTCCCGCCGCTCCCACAGCAGGATGGGCGGCACGGGGTCGCCGACCAGGACGGCGTCGCAGAACGCCGCCTGCATCGACGGGGTCCACCGCTCGCCCCGCTGGAACGCCGGCAGGAGGAACGCCGTACTCCACAACGAGGGTAGGGGCGTCACCTGGGAGGTGCAGCGGGTACGGGATAGGGAGGCGGCCCACGGTGCGGTCATGCTGGCACCCTACGCGGTCCGAATCGGTGATCGACCGGTGTATCCGCCCCGTGCCCCCGCACGCAAACCCCCCACTCGGAGATACCCCCGTTATGCAGAAGTACATCACCTGGCAACCGGGCAACGGCACCCGCTACGACATCATCCTCACCCAGCTGACCATCGACACCTACGGCCAGAAGGCCGGCACCTGGATGGTCGTCGGCCCGTGGGCCGACCGCGCCCGCGTCATGTTCCTGACCGAGGGTGGATACCTCGACCACAACTACGTCGGCGAGAAGCTGGGCATCGGGCCGCACGACGCGAGCGTCGTCGCCATGATGGTCGCCCCGCACATCGGACGCGAGGCCATCACCCTCGACAACCTGTTCGAGCACTACGCCGGGGCCGGACGCACCGAGCCGACCGTGACGGTGCCCGCGTGACCCCCGCCGAACTGCGCGACCTACGCGTCAGGGCCATCACCCCCACCGAGGAGGAGGTCGTCGTCGTCCTCGACGCCCTGCGCCGGTGGGCCGTGCGTAGGACCGAGTTCGGGGACCTGTCCCTGTCGTTCTCGATGTCCGACTTCCCCGCCGTGTACGACCTCATCCACAAGGCGGCACACGGGTCACTCAGCAGCGGGAGCCTGCGTCA
>RFZO01000148.1 GCA_009920715.1 Actinomycetota bacterium
CCACAACGGAAAATCCGCCGCCGTCGTGACGAACGACGGCAACGGGGGGGCCACCCGAATTGACTGGAAACCCGCCGCAAAGGACGCAAAGGCCGCCCTCGAGGCGGTCATCGCCGCCCACCCCATTGTCCAATACGACGGTATGGACCTCAACGTGGACGATGGGATGGTCATGGAGGAGCTGGTCAACATCGCCGAAAGGCGTAAGGCCATGCGGACGAAAACGCTCTTCCTCATCGGCGATACGGAGTACCAGATCAAGGCGACCTACGACGCGAAGGTCGCCGCCTACATCAAGGGCAAGTACCCGACTGCGGTCATCCTCAACGAGGACCCCGCCTACGCGGTGGCCGCGTGAGCGGTGGGTGGACGGTGCCGGCCTCCCCGGCACCGCTCGTCCAGGAGCGGGCCGGGGTCGCCGGCGACCCGTGGCGGATGCTCGTCGTGTGCGTGCTGTGCAACATGACGCCGGGCGAGCGGGCCTACCCGAGCGACCTTCCGGGCGTGGGCAGGTACGCCCGCGACGCCTGGGCCATCTTCGTCGAGGGTCGGGACGACGTGTTCCCCGCCGACGGACACCTCATGCGGTACGTCCGCTGGCGGCAGGAGGTCGGGACGTGGGGTACGGTGTCGGCATGATCGTCGTCACGGACCTACCCCGCTTGCTCGCACGGCTGCCCGAACGGTGGCGGTGGACGGCACACAACCTCGTCGCCCACCCACTATCCGAGATCCTGTACCAGGTCGGGCTGCGTCGGTGGTCCGACCTGGTACACGACATCACCATCCCCGAACACACGCCCGGTTCCGGGCGTGTGTGACCCCATCCCCACGGAGGCCACATGAGTGACGAGACCCGCAACACCAACGACAAGGCCAAGGGGTTCCGCAAGTACGGAGCCCCGGTCCCCGCCCGGCACGGCGCGCCCATCCCATCCGACGAGGAGACGGAGGAGATCGATGCGTCCAAGACCCGCGATGGGTCGGCATCCAGGGTGCCGACCGGGGACTAACGCTTCGCCTTCGCCTTCGGGGCGACCGTGGATTCGCCTTCGGCGGGGGGTACATATTCACCCCTGTCGAGGGTGCCGCCCAGGACGGCGATGGTGTCCACGTCTCCCGCCATCACCCGCGCACGCGTCTCCCAGTCGAGGACGGACACGTCGATGCCGTGGACGACCGTGCCGGGGGGTACGGGGTTCTGGTGGTAGCGGTTGAACACCTCGGTCAGGGCGGTGATCTGGCCGTTCATCATCGCTATCTTGGCGGTGTGCTCGGTGCGGATCGACTCCTTCTTCATCCGCAGGGCGACGATCTGCGGGCCGTTGTTCGACGACAGGACGAGGGCCTCGATGGCGGCGTCGATTTCACGCGCCTCCTTCGAGAAGGCCTCGGGGATGTCGGTTCGCTGCGCGTTCAACTGCTCGATGGCACGTTGGATGTACTCTGCTTGTTTCACGGTTCCTCCGGTTGTTGCAACGGGTCGTCGTCATTTTTCACGATACCCCGTGCCTGAGCCGTTGGCGGGCCTATGCCCGGCCCCTTATGTGCGAAGGGCACGCGCTCTCACTCACACACCGGTCGTCCGTGGATGGCTCGGAAAGATGTAAACGACCTCGACGTCGAGGATTGACAACGCTTTCCCCATCCTCTGGAGTCCATCACCATGGCCGAGCAGCTCAACAACCTTCTCATCCTCGCCGAGAACGGCGACGTCCGGGGCCTCCGCCCCGCCGACGATTCCCTCAAGATCACCGTCCCGTTCACCGTGTCGAACGACATGGCGGTCGACGGTGACCTCACCGTCGCGGGCGACGTCGTCTCCCGTGGCAGCGTCAACGTCGTCATCCAGGACCCGGTTCTCGACCTCGGCCTCGGCAACCTCGTCGGTTCCCAGTCCGGCGGTTTCACCGTCCAGGTCTCCAAGGCCGCCGGCTTCACCGCGCTCGACGTCACCGCCTTCCAGTCGAAGGCCGACGCCTCGGGCGACGCCAACTTCACCGTGACCAGTGCCACGACCCTCTCCGTGGGCGACGTGGTGGTCATCTCCGGTGCGGCTGACGGCGAAAACGACGGATACTTCGTCGTGAAGTCCAAGGCCTCCGGCACCGTGTCCATCGAGCCGGACCCGATGAACGGCTTGCCGTTCGCGCAGACCAACTTCAAGACCGCCTCCGGTCAGTCCGCCAAGGCGTACAAGGTCAACCTCGGCGTCGTCCTCCTCTCGGACGGCAGCCTCACCAAGAGCGCGGGTGTCTACTGGGACGCCGGCACCCTGGTCACGGCCTACGCCGCCCCCGCGACGAAGGCCGCGTTCCAGGCTGACGGTGCCTACCAGGGCGCGTCCGACGTCACCCTCAACGAGGCCTACGGCTTCGGCAACACCATCACCACGACCTCCTCCAACGGGGACGTGGTGATCGCCGGCACGGAGAAGCTCAACGTCACGGCGACGAACGGCATCGCCGTCACCAACGGCGTGACCATCGGTGGCACCCTGGGCGTTACCGGTGAGTCCACCCTCGCCTCGGCCATCGTGTCCGACCTGACGGACAACCGCATTGTGCTCGCTGGCACCTCCGGTGCCCTCGAGGACAGCGCGGACCTGACCTTCGACGGCACCGACTTCAAGATCGCCTCCAACAAGTTCACGGTGGCGGTCGCGAGTGGCAATACTGCCGTCGCTGGCACCCTGGGCGTTACCGGTGCGGCGACCTTGTCCAGCACCTTGGGCGTTACCGGTGCGGCGACCTTGTCCAGCACCCTGGGTGTTTCGGGTGAGTCCACCCTCGCCTCGGCCATCGTGTCCGACCTGACCGCCACCCGCATCGTGATCGCCGGCACCTCCGGTGCCCTCGAGGACAGCGCGGACCTGGTCTTCGACGCCACCGGCCTGAAGATCGCCTCCGACAAGTTCACCGTGGCGAAGGCGAGCGGCAACACCGCCGTCGCTGGTACCCTCGCCGTTACTGGCGCGACGACCTTGTCCAGCACCCTCGGTGTCACTGGCGCGGCCACGCTGTCCAGCACCCTGGGTGTTTCGGGTGAGTCCACGCTTGCCTCGGCCATCGTGTCGGACCTGACGGACAACCGCATTGTGATCGCCGGCACCTCCGGTGCCCTCGAGGACAGCGCAAACCTGACCTTCGACGGCACTGACTTCAAGGTCGGCTCGTCGTTCACGGTCGCCCAGTCCAGTGGCAACTCCAGCATCGGCGGCACCTTGGGCGTGACCGGCGCGGCCACGTTGTCCAGCACCCTGGGTGTTTCGGGTGAGTCCACCCTCGCTTCGGCCATCGTGTCGGACCTGACGGACAACCGCATCGTGATCGCCGGCACCTCCGGTGCCCTCGAGGACGACGCAAACCTGACCTTCGACGGTGCCGACTTCAAGGTCGGCTCGTCGTTCACGGTCACGCAGTCCAGTGGCAACACCTCCATCGGCGGCACCCTCGGTGTCACCGGTGCGGCCACGTTGTCCAGCACCCTGGGCGTCACCGGGGAGTCCACCCTCGCTTCGGCGACGGTGTCGGACCTGACGGACAACCGCATCGTGCTCGCTGGCACCTCCGGTGCCCTCGAGGACAGTGCGGATCTGACCTTCGACGGTACCGACTTCAAGATCGCCTCCAACAAGTTCACGGTGGCGGTTGCGAGTGGCAATACGGCGGTGGCGGGCACCCTGGGTGTGTCGGGCGACGCGACGTTCTCCGCCACTGGCGGCATCTCCGGGTCCCCGGACTTCAGCGTCGCTGGCTACGCGCAGTTCGCCGGTGTCGTGGACATCAACGGGTCGATTGACGCCGATGTGTCGGGAATGGACGTGCTCGCCACGGGTCAGGCCCAGGTCGTGTCCAGCATGGCTGACCCGACTGCCATCAGCATCAAGGCCACGGATGTCCTCGGCGGAATTGTCATCGACGCGGGTGGCATACTCAACATCGACGCGGGCAATGCTGTCACGATTGACAGCCAGCTGTCCTCGAACTTCACCATCACGGCGAACTCCGGTTCGGACCAGACGCTGACGCTCAAGTCGTCGAACTCCGGTGCGGGCCAGGGCATCGTCAGTGTGGAAGGTGATGATAGCATCGCCCTGAAGACGTCCGCCGGCCCGACCATGGTCCAGCGCACCGGCGGCTCGGGTTCGGTTCTCGAAGTCCGCGACGCCAGCACGATGATGCTCGAGGTCCGGAACGACCAGATCTCGTCCTACGTCAACTTCCACTTCGACCGCTCCGCTGGTGTCCAGCTTCAGGCGAACGCGTCGGCCCAGGTTGCCGCCGGGACGATCTGCGCGTTCGACGCGAACGGGAAGATGGTGGCTGCCGACGCGGCGGCGGGCGGCGACGCCCCGACGTCCGCGCAGGAAATCCTCCGCTACCCGTTCGCTGCCGCCATCACGACCACCGCTGCCAACGCGAACAGCGTCATGCAGTCCGTATCCGGTACGAAAAGCCTCGTGTCCTTCGACACCGCCCCCACGGGCGGTGCGGTTGGCCAGATCGTGTACCTGGCCGGTGGCGCAAATGCGGGCAAGGCGACCCTGTCGGCCCCGATGACCTCGAACGCGTCCATCTGGCGCGTCGGGTTCCTCGCCTCGACCTCCGCCATCAACGGTATGTACGCCGTGTACTGGCACCCGCAGTACCTCGGCCGCCGCCCGGTCGCCTGATCGGTGATGTGGTGGGGTGACTCGGGCGACCGGGTCACCCGTCCTGCGGGGCGGTCCTCCACGGGCCGCCCCGCCTCGTTTTAGGTTCCCTATCGGTACGGTGTGACCGTAGAGGTGTTTGCATGGCCGCCGCTGCTCCGAACTTCCAACGTCGCGTCCAGATGGGGCTCGGAGAGGCCATCCGACGGATGGTCCACCTCGAGATCTCCCACGCCAACGGCTTCGACGTGAACCCCGCCGTGGTCGCCGAGTCGAAGATGATCATGGACGCCCTGAACGTCCAGTACCAGCTCGACCTCGGGTTCGACTGCGACAACGACGGCGTCCCCGACACCGTCGAGATTTTCGCCAGGTCGGCGGAGACGTCGTGCTGCCGCATCCTCCCCATGGACGAGCGCCCGAAGAAGGCGAAGGGCAAGTCCCGCGCCACCAAGACCGAACCCGTGGCCGAGGCGGCGGTGCCGGAGGCCACCCCCATACCCAGC
>RFZO01000149.1 GCA_009920715.1 Actinomycetota bacterium
GCCGATGTCGTCTGCTGCCGTCCCGGCGAACCGGTACTGGGGGTGGAAACTCGCGATCTGCAGCTCGCCCTCCAGCCCCAAGGCCCCGAGCAACCCGTCCGCGACCGCGAGAAAATCGTTGTACTCCTCGAAATCCTGCAGCACCTGCGGATGAACCAGCAGGGTCGTCTCGAGCTCTTCAGGTGAGGAGGCGATGAGCCGCTGCATCTCGACCGCGAGGTCCTCAAGCAGCGCCTCGGGCGTCGTGGCATCGCTCGTCGCGTAGCGGATCGTCCCCTTGAGCGCCGGCGCGGGCGCGAAAGGACAGAGCCTGAGACCGATGACCACACGCTCGACCCAAGCGCGTGTCTCGATGATGGCGGGGGTGTCGGGAAGCGCTTGCATGGCGACGCGATGGTCTACGCGCGCTCGGCCGTCACGCCGACCAGCGTGCCGTCATCGTCGACCTCGCCCGCAAGGTCGATCGGCGCGCAGCAGACCTGGCAGTCCTCGATGTAGCGGAACGAGCCCGCCGAGAGGTCGATCACCGTGTCGATCGATTCGCCGCAGTATGGGCATTGCACCGTGACGAGCTGCGTGGGTTCGCCGGAACCTGCGCCCGGCTCGAACACGGGCTCGAGGCCGTAGAGCGCGTCGATGGCTTGTGCCTCCGCAGGATGGGCCGACGGCGGGCCCGCCGGCCGACGGCGGTCAGACTCGCGCATCGTCTCGCACGAGCTGCGCCTCGGCGGGCCGCTGGGGGATCAAGGCGATGAGCGCGGCCATGGCGATGCCGAGCGCGGCGGTAGCGCCTGCGCGGCTGAGTTCCAGGCCACCGCTCGAGACCGGCTTGTCGAGGAAGTCGCCCAACACCGCCCCCAACGGCCGGGTCAGCACGAAGGCCGCCCAGAAGAGCACGACGCGGTCGATCGTCGTCCGCCACGCCGCGAGCGCCAACATCGCCAGCAGCGCGCCGAATATCAGGGCCGAACCGAGATAGCCCAAGGGACCGTCCGCGATCCAGTCGCCGAGCGCCGTACCCAGCGTCTGCGAGAACGTTATGGTGACCCAGTAATAGAGCTCCGGTCTCGGTCCCTGCACTGAACCGACCGCGATCGAACCCAAGTCGCGCTGCCACGCATAGAGCGACATCAACACCAGGGAGAGCAGCAGGACGGAACCGCCCGCATAGCCGATGCCGAGAGAACGGGTAGCGAGATCGGCGAGCGTGGTGCCCGCCGTGGTGGAGGCCACGATGGTGGCCCAGTACAGCCAAGGGTTGAAGCGTCGCGCGCGGATCTGGAGGACGACCAGCACGGCGAGCGCCGCGCCGAAGATGAGCGTGCCGATGAGGTAGCCGCCTTCCCAGAAGGAGGTCGGCGCATCCCGCGTGGTCTCGCCCAGCCAAGACATCGACACCGCGTCGCCCGCGGTCTCGCCCAAGGTGGTGGCCAGGATCTTGATGAGCCAGAAGCCCAGCGTCACCGCCGGTACCTTGGCGAAGGTCGGACTGTATTCCATCGACATCACGGGCAGTCCTCTCACGAAGCCAAGATGCGCACCGCCCGAGCAGCACCTTCAGGGGGGGCGGGTGACCCGGATGCTCATCGACATCATAACCGGTCCGGAATAGAGTCGGATGAGCCACGAGCAAGCAGGAGGAGCGACCCGAGCATGGACCCGCAGACCGCCAGCCGCACCGCCCTCGCCACCTCGTTGACGCGGGCCTTGCACGTCCGCACCGACCCGCACCGAATCCTTGATGACCCTTGGGGTGACCGCTTGGTGCCGGTCCAAGCACCGGCATCAGTCTACAAGATGACCCGCAGCCGCGTTCCTGCGCGTTTCGGTGGCGCGGCAGTGATGAGAGGTGGCCGAGACACCCAACCGCCGCTTCGACGCCTGCTACCATTATAATGGCACGGGGGACTGGCAGCCCTTCAATTACACCCCCCAAAAATACGTATCATGAACAACGCTGTTCTGACAGATGTCGTAGCCGATCAATACACCCGGTGGGTGTACCCGAAACCGATCATGGACCTCACCGGTTGGGTCAAGTCAAACTGGGAATGGTTTGATCCGAGCCATGCGCATCCAGTGTTCTGGCCAGACCGAGATTACAACATCGAAATGGACATATTGGTCGCCGGATGCGGCACCAATCAAGCTGCGGTGATCGCCTTCACCAATCCAGGGGCGAAAGTGGTGGCCATCGATGTCAGCCCTCAATCACTGACTCACCAACAATTCCTCAAGAAGAAGCACGGGCTGAAGAATCTGGAACTCCACCTACTCCCTATCGAGGAGTTGAATACCCTCAGCCGCGATTTCGACCTGATCATCTCCAGCGGGGTATTGCATCACATGACTTCACCCCAAGCCGGCATGGATATGCTCGCCCGATGCCTGCGACGCGACGGAGTCGCAGCAATCATGCTTTACGCCAAGCACGGACGGGTGGGTGTGGACATGTTGTCATCCGCATTCCGCGATATGGGGCTGCAGCAGGATGAAGTTTCCGTGGCAAAGGTCCGGGAGGTGCTGGAGTCGCTGCCCCAGGAACACCCGGTCCGCGCTTATCTATCCATAGCCAAAGACTTGGATTCTGACGCTGGAGTGGTGGACACTTTCCTGCACGGCCGGGAACGCAACTACACGATCCCCGAGTGCCTCGAACTGGTCGAGGCAGCCGGACTCGTGTTACAGGATCTTTTCTTCAAAGCCCCGTATAACCCTTGGCCTTTCACCCAGCACCCGCTTCATACCACGCTGGCGGACCTAAGCAGAGAGCAGCGATGGTCGGTGATGGAGAGGATCAACTTCCGAAACTCGTGCCATTTTTTCATGGCGTGCAGGCCTGATCGCGACCCGGACAGCTGGAAGATCGACTTCTCTCCCGAGGCCGCCGTCGATTATGTCCCGGCTTTCCGCCACCGTTGCCATATCAAGGGCACCCAAGTAGTCCGGCACGGATTCAGCATGGACTTAAGCCCTACCCAGTTGTCTTTTCTTCGCCATGTCGATGGCCGTCGCAGAATCAAGGACATCGTGGCACTCGCCGACCGGTCGGAATCACTGCAGACGCACGACCGGTCAGGAATCGAACTCATCGCGATGGGCTTCTTTTACGGTCTTTGGCAGACCGATTTACTTACGATGACCTTGCCCCGCTGAACTGACGGGCATGCCGTGACGGTGCCCCCGTTTCCGTACGGTTTGCGGTTAGAGCACCGCCAGTTCTGAAGTCCGTTTCTCCTGACGCTTTTGCGCGTACTCGTTCGGTGTCAGGTGCCCGAGCGAGCTGTGGGGTCGATGGTCATTGTAATCGATCCGCCACGCTTCGATCTTCTCGCTGGCATCTTCGATCGATTCGAACTGCATCACGTTCAGGCACTCATCGCGCAGCCGCCCATTGAACGACTCTATGTGCCCGTTTTCAGTGGGCTTTCCGGGATGGATGAAGTCGAGCTTCACGCCTCGCCGATATGCCCATTCCTCGAGCACTTTCGATGTGAACTCCGTGCCGTGATCGATCGTGATCGACACCGGCGTGCCAGCTCGCTCGATCGCCCGATCCAGGGCCGCGACAACGTCGCGGCCGCCGAACGAAAACCGCGACTCAAGCAACGGAGTCTGACGACTGAACTGATCGACGATGGTGAGCACCCGAAAAGCCCTGCCGCCGAACAACTGATCATGGACGAAATCCATGCTCCAACGCTCGTTCGTACGCCGCGCCTGAGGAACGGGCCCACGATGCAGGCTCATGTGTTTGCGACAACGCACTCGCATGCGGATCTGCAGGCCCTAGAAGCGATACCAGCGATACACGCGCTTCCGGTTCACGTTCCAGCCCTCTCGTCGCAGCATGACGTGGATACGCTGATAGCCGAAGCGCGGTCTGGCGTGGGCGATCTCGCGGATGCGAAGTCGCAGTGCCGACTGATCTCTGGCTTGGCTCTTGGCATACCACCCGCCATGGGAAAACTGCCCCAGCTCGATCGCCTTGCGTACGCTCACCGCGTAGCGCTCGCGGATCCATTCGGCCAGCGCGCGTCTGCGCGCTGGCCTCCGAGCTTTTTTCGGACGACTTCTCCCAGGATGTGCTTGTCGAGCGTGAGCTCGGCGACCAGACGGTTGAGCCTCGCGTTCTCATCACGCAGCTGACGCATCTCCCGGATCTCGGTCATGCCAAGCTTGCCGTACTTCTTTTTCCACAGGTAGAAGCTCGCCTCGCTCACGCCCAGCTGCCGACAGACGTCGACCACGGGCGTTCCGCCCTCAGCTTGGCGCAGCGCGTAGGTGATCTGCTCTTCCGTAAACCGCTTGCCCTTCATGCTCCTCGTCTCCTCTGGTGGGAAACCTCAGAGCCAACTTAGTCCAACTCCAAACTGTCTGGAATTCGGGGACCACGTCACAGCCCTGCTCCCCGTGCGCCCTTCCACCCTTCACGAGTCAAGGGAGCTCCAATCGCTTTGAAGGTCATGCGCTGCCCATCCCGCAACTCTAGCACCCTGTCGGATAGGGGCAGCTGAGCTTCTGGGTAGGTATTAGGCAGCAGCCTTCGGGTGCGAAGGATGAGCAAGAAGGTAACGAAGCCTGGGTTCAGTCTGGCATCGCCGACGAAACGCACCCCATCGCGTGTGGGGGAGTCAGGCTGGGGGCAGTGCTCTTCGCCGCCCCCTAGCAAAACTATTCCACCGTCACGCTCTTGGCGAGGTTGCGCGGCTGGTCGACATCGGTGCCGCGCAGGATGGCGACGTGGTACGAGAGCAGCTGCAGCGGCAGCGTATAGACCACCGCGGCCTGCAGGTAACTGACATGCCGCGGCATGGTGATCACCGTGACGCCCTCGGAGGGCTCGATGCCGGCGTCGGGGTCGGCGAACACGAAAAGCTCGCCGCCGCGGGCGCGCACTTCCATGAGGTTCGACTTCAGCTTCTCGAGCAGGTCGGTGTTGGGCGCGACCACCACCACGGGCATGTCGGCGTCGACCAGCGCCAGCGGGCCGTGCTTGAGCTCGCCGGCGGCATAGGCCTCGGCGTGGATGTAGGAGATCTCCTTGAGCTTGAGGGCCCCTTCCATGGCGATCGGATACATGGTGCCGCGGCCGAGGAAGAGCGCGTGGTGCTTGTCGGCGAAGCGCTTGGCGAGCTCGCGGATGGCGGGGTCGAGCGC
>RFZO01000150.1 GCA_009920715.1 Actinomycetota bacterium
AGTGGAGTGGACGGGAACGAGGGTGTCCTCTGCCCATTCGGTCGCCCGGGACTCGTCGGTCCACCCGCCCCACAGGTCCACGACGGTCTCGCCGTTGACGATGAGGCTGACTGACGCGCCGACGTCGTCGCCGCTCTCGAGGTTGCGGATGAAGACGTCTCGCACCGGCGCGAAGCGCTCGTCGCAGTGGCCGTGTATGGGTGGCATGGTGGTGTCCTTTGTGGAGTCGGTGGTGAAACGGGGAATCAACAAGGGCGGGCCCCGTGGAACCCGCCCTTGATGACCTTTGGGGAAGAGGTGTCAGCCGATGTAGAGCCCGGCCCAGTCGGCGCCCTGGGCGGTGACCGGACGGACCTTCTTGCCCTTGACGACCTGGAGTGTCCCCACCCCGGCGAGTTTCGACTTGTTGTTGGTGACGAACGCCCAGCGGAAGTTCACGACCGAGGTGAACAGTGCCTCGCTCTGCACCTGTGCCGTGACCGCCCGGTATGCGGTCCGTGCGGCCGCCTTGGTGGTGGCCGCACGTGCCTGCCACAGGAGCTCGTCGACCTTGGTGTCGGAGTGCTTCCCGAGGTTGCCGATGTAACCGAGCGTTCCGCGGAACACCTTCAGCGGGTTGGTCGAGTCCGCGGGGAACGCATTGGTGGCGAGGAACGGGAAGTTGATCGCCGCATCCGTCTCGGTGACGAGACCGGTGTACACCATGTCATAGGCGTTCTTTCCGGTCAGCACGTTGAAGGCCTTGGCGGCCCACACGGTGTCCTCCTCGACGATGATCTCCATGGTGATCCCGCACTTTGCGAACGTGTTCTTGAGGAACAACGCGTTCGCCTGCTCGGTGGTGCTGGAGTTGAACGGCGAGTTGAACGTGAGGCTCGTCTTTCCGGGGTTCGCGGCGAGATACTGGGCCACGTAGGACTTGGACTTCTCCACGTCGAACGCCGGGAACCCGGCCGGGTTGTAGAGGATGTTCTGCGAACCGACGACCGAGGTGGGAACCTCGCCCTCGCCCTTCAGGCGGACCTTGTTGAAGTTGACCCGGTCGATGCAGTGGACCACGGCACGGCGCGCATTGATGTCCGAGAACGGACCGCCGTTGCCCTGGTTCAGCCACATGCTCGGGTAGTAGTGGATGGGGGTGTCGAACACCTTGACGACGCTCTTGCGGAGCTTGAGATCCTTGATGAATGTGTTCTCGGTCTTGCCCCACATGAGGGCCGCGTCGGCGGTGCCCTTGCGCACGGCCGCGGCACGCTGCGAACCCTCAGTGACGGAGATGAACTCGATCCTGTTCAGGTAGGGCAGCTTCACCGACGGACGGTTCGGGTCGGTCCTCCAGTAGTTGGGGTTGCGGTCAACGATCAACTCGTTGGGCGACCAGCTGACCAGAGTGAACGGACCGGTGCCGATGGGTGTGTTGACACATGCGCTCGAGGTCGCGAGGGAAGCGGAGGCGCGGATGTACAGGCTCGTGAGCTGGACGTCGAGGTCGTTCTGGGGCTTGAAGAGGTCGATGCCCACGTTCAGATCGTCGATCTTGCGGAGTGCCAGGACGTTCGCTAACGCAGCAACGCCGCCGGAGAGAGTCCACAGCTTGGCTGCACCGCCCGTGAGGTACTTCGCACCGCGGATGTTGTCGAGGTTCTCGATCACCGCGTCAGCGTTGAAGGCCTGTCCGTTCGTGAACGAGATGTTCGGGCGCAACGTGATCGTCCACGTCTTGAAGTCAGTGCTGGGTGTCGCGGACTGGGCGAGAAGGCCGACGGCCTCACCGGTGGGGGTCTTCGTGAACAGCGGTTCGAGCATCGAGGATGCGGCGCCGAGCGTCGGGCCGGCGAGGGTCGTGGTGGTGAAGCAGAAGCCGGCGAATTTCTGGGGGATGGCGATGGTCGCCTCCCCGCCGGCTCGCGGTGCGGCGGCAGTCGATGCGGCCGAGGCATTCGAGGCGGCCGTGGAGCATGCGAGGACGCCGGCAACTGTGAAGGCGAGCCCGGTGCGCCAACGCGCGAGCTTGGTAGGTGTTCTGGACATTGGATTTCCCCCCGTGTAGCGACGCTGGTGGCGTCGAAGGGCAATCCTATAATATGTTAGAGGCTCTTGTCAAAGAGAGTCAGGAATTGAGCCCCATCATCAGCGCAACACCGTGGAAGAGAGCCTCCCTGGACCCGGCAACATCGATTCCCTGGCCGCCGAAATGGCGTGAAATCCCCAGCCCCCGGTTGAAGGAGGTGATCATGCGGGCGACGCCCGATTCGGTGACGCCATCAGGAAGTGGCCGACCGTCCATTGTCCTGCGCACCCACTCCTCGAGTGATCGGTGCCATCTTGCGTCCACCTCGAGAATCTCCGCGGCGATTTCGGGGGGTACGTCGGGGTACGCGAGCTCGAGCATGAGCCACAACTCGAGCTTGGGGTGGTCGTCCCAGAACCTCTGTCCCTCGAGAATGCGCTCGAGGCCCTCCATGCCGAGTGGGATCGCTCCATCTATCGCAGGGCTAGCACCGGGCTGGCTGACGATGCGCGCCATCACTGCGTACAGCAACCCGGCCTTGTTCCCGAAGTGCCACGGGATGGAGCCGTAGCTGATGCCGCAGCGCTCACCGATCGCGCTGAGCGTGGTCTTTTCGTAGCCGCGCTCGAGGAAGAGTTCCTCGGCGGCATCCAGAATCCGCTGTCGGCTCTCCTCGCCGATCTCGGTGATCCTGGTGCGTGCCATCCCCCTGATTATGGCAAGGAGGGACTGCGGGGGCTATTCCCCGGCCGACGGGGCGAGGATGTCGTACGCGGTGTTGCGCTGGGCGAGCGTGCGCCTCAACGGAGCCACGATCTCTCCGAAGCGGCCCTCGGTCATGCCCTGGCCGTGGTTGGCGCCTGCCGCGCGGCTGATGTTCTCGTCCATCAGTGTCCCGCCCAGGTCGTTGCATCCTGCCCCGATCGCGTGCATCAGCACGGTCTCGCGGAAGGTGGGGCCGCGACGCGACTTCTTCTGCAGGTAGATGGGAGAGGCCATGTGGACGAACGGGAGCGGGATGAACTCGGTGAAGCCGCCGGTCTCTTTCTGGAGGTCGCGCGTGACGACCATGTGTCTCGCCCACGAGTCGGGGCTCTCCACGCTGCCGTACATGATGGTGATGTTCGAGTGCAGGCCGATGCCGTGCGCCTGGCGGTGGCACTCCAGCCACTCCTCGGTGTTCACCTTGTCGCTGCAGATGACCGCACGCACCTCGTCGTCGAGGATCTCTGCCGCCGTGCCGGGGAGCGATGCGAGCCCGGCATCCTTCAGGCGGATCAGGTACTCGCGCAGCGACTCTCCGTTGCGGCGGGCGCCCTCGGTGACCTCGAGCGCGGTGAAACCGTGCACGTGCATGTCGGGCACCGCGCTCTTCACTGCACGCGTCACGTCGATGTAGTAGTCGCCGTCGAAATCCGGGTGGATGCCGCCCTGCAGGGTCACCTCGGTGGCGCCCAGCGCCGCTGCCTCGACCGCGCGGTCCGCGATGTCGTCGAGCGTGAGCAGGTACGGCGTGCCGCGCAGGTTGAGCGAGAGCGGGCCCTTCGAGAACCCGCAGAACCGGCACTTGTAGGTGCACACGTTCGTGTAGTTGATGTTGCGGTTGTGCACCCACGTCACGGTGTTGCCGACGGCGGCGAACCGGAGTTCGTCGGCGTAGTCGGCAATGTGGCCGACCTCGGGGCCGCGGGCGCGGAACAGGTCGACGATCTCGTCGTGGCCGACCTCCTGGCCGTCGCGGTGGCCCTCGATGATCTCGGCGATGCGCCCGCGTGCGGCGGGGCGCGGGTGGGGCACCAGTTCGGGGGGCCGGACGTTGGCGCCGGAGTACCACTGGGTGGACTTGTGCCCGACCAGCACGACCTCCGCGCCGTCGTGCACGACGTCTGCCGCCGTCACGCGCTCGGGCCAGACCGCACCCGGGTCGTCACGGCCGAGCGACTCGGCATCCGTGCGGTCGAGCACCGGGAACCGGAGCTGCTCGTCCAGCCACTCGGACGGGCGCGCGGCGAACTCCGGGTAGATCGTGAGGCGCGGGGCCAGGGCGAATCCGCGGTCCTCGGTGACGCGGCGCAGGATGTCGAGAGCGGGCCAGGGCCGCTCGGGGTTCACGTGGTCGGCGGTGACGGGGGAGACGCCGCCCCAGTCGTCGATGCCCGCGTCGAGGAGCACGCCGAAGTCGTCGCTGAGGTTGGGCGGCGCCTGCAGGTGGACCGACGGCGGCAGCAACAGGCGCGCCACGGCGATTGACCACAGGTACTCGTCCTCCGGGCAGGGCCTGGCGCGGTGCATCGCGGTGCCGGCCTTCGGCAGGAAGTTCTGCACGATGACCTCCTGCAGGTGGCCCCACCGTTCGTGCGCAGCCGCGAGGAGCATGAGCGCCTCGATGCGGTCGGCGCGCGTCTCGCCGATCCCCACGAGGATCCCGCTCGTGAACGGGATGCGCAGCTCCCCGGCCGTGCACAGCGTGTCGATCCGTCGCTGCGGTTCCTTGTCGGGGGCGCCGCGGTGGCACTCGAGGTCGTCGCGCAGCGACTCGAGCATCATCCCCTGCGAGGGGGAGACCCGGCGCAGAAGTGCCAGTTCGTCCCCGTACAGCGCGCCGGCGTTCGCGTGCGGGAGCAGGCCGGTCTCGTCGAGCACAAGCTTCGCCATGTCGTGGAGGTAGTGCACCGTGGAGTCGAAGCCGTTGCTCCGCAGCCAGTCCGCCGCCACCTCGTAGCGCAGTTCCGGCCGCTCGCCGAGCGTGAACAACGCCTCGTGGCAGCCGTTGCGCGCACCCTGCCGCGCAACCGCCAGGATCTCGTCGGCGGTCATGTACGGCTTCTCAAGGCGCGCCGGGGGCTGGGCGAAGGTGCAGTAGCCGCACTTGTCGCGGCACAGCATGGTGAGGGGAATGAATACCTTGGGCGAGAACGTCACCCGTGTCCCGTGGGCGGCATCGCGCACGGCACGTGCACGCTCCATGAGGTCCCCGAGGGGGGCATCGACGAGTGATCGGACGAACGAGTCGTCGGGAGGGGGAAGAAGCTCTTCGCGCGCGTACTGGCGAGACAAGACAGCACCTTTCAGGTGGGTTCGGACCGATGTGTTGTGCCAGTGCCGGCCGGGCGAGGTG
>RFZO01000016.1 GCA_009920715.1 Actinomycetota bacterium
GTGTCGAGGATGATGTCGTCCTGGTACGGCGTCGATGCGGAGCCCAGCCTGCTCACGAACTTCACGTAGACCACCTTCGGCAGGCGCTCGTCCTTCGATGCGACAAGCGTCCACGGCACGTCGGCCGACGCATCGGTGAGGGTGAACGTCTTCGAGTTGGCGAATCCGCCGTCGTTCGAGAGGATCGCCTGCGTGCTGCCGGTCGGGCCGGTGACCGTGACAGTGAC
The DNA here is from genome assembly GCA_009920715.1 of Actinomycetota bacterium. Taxonomy (GTDB): domain Bacteria; phylum Actinomycetota; class Acidimicrobiia; order Acidimicrobiales; family Ilumatobacteraceae; genus UBA2093. The sequence continues at coordinate 228 of RFZO01000016.1, forward strand.
TGAGCGCGAATTGGTGAATTCCGCCGCATCGTTGACGGTCACGCCTACGGGTCGCGCGCTGGTGAACGACATCACGTCGCCCTTCGCGGTTCCGTTGGAGTTCGTGGCCTCCACGCGGTAGTAGTACTTCGAGCGTTCGGCGAGCCCGGTGACCGTCACCGATACGTCGGTGTCCTTCATGCTGGTGTCCACGCGCGAGTCCTGGGTGATGCCGTCGGACAGGTCCTCCTTCAGCCCGTACACGAACTTCACGGTGGTGGCGAGACCGCTGGGGTTCACCACAGCGTTCAGCGTGGCACGCGATGCGGACACGGAAGTGGGGCTGGACGTGCGGGCCATCGGCTTGGTTCCCGAGATCGAGAACGACCGCTCCACGTCGGCAGCCGCCACGAACATCCCGAACGCGGCCCGTGACGCCTTGACCGTGCAGGTGCCGGGCGAGACATAGGTGACCGTGGTCCCGGAGACGGTGCACACCGAGGTCGTGGTGGAGGAGAAGCTCACCGAACCGGTCGAGGACGAGGTGGCCGAGACCGTCCGAGAGCCCGTGCCGATTGCGTCATCGGTGAGCGAGCCGAACGTGATGGCCTGCGGCAGGAATGCCGTGGCAACTGTGGCCGATGCAACAATCGTGTTGGTGGTGACGCCGTTCCCGAGCTTGCCGTTGGAACTGTTGCCCCAGCACCAGAGGGTGGTCGCCGAGATGGCACACGTTGCCTCCTTGCCCGTGTTGAGTCCCACCGCGGAGGACACGCCCTCGACCGTCTCGGGCCCCTGGTTGGCCGGGGTTCCGTTCGAGCCGTTGCCGATCTGACCGTAGGCGTTGTCCCCGAAGCAGGCGACCGCGCCGCTTGAGCGCATCACGCACGTGTAGTAGTCACCTGCGGAGATTCCCACGGCATCGGACATCGGCGTGGTTGATGCACGGGAAGTGCGCACTGGATAGGCGGAGAAGTTGGAACCACCCGTTGCCGCGGATGAACCCAGCTCCTGGTACATGTTGCTGCCCCAGCAGTACGCGGCACCGGACGAGGTCACCGCGCACGAATGACTGAGACCTGCCGAGATCGACTCAACACCCGAAAGGCTTCCGCCACTGGCCAACTGCACGGTCACCGGGGTGAGCGGGTTGCCGGTTGACCCCTTTCCGGTCTGGCCCGACATGTTGTTGCCCCAGCACTTTGCGCTGCCCCCAGCGAGAACTGCGCACGTGTGTGAACTTCCCGCCGACACGGCCACGGCCTGGTCCGACGCGGGAACTGCCTCGACAGGGACATGACTGGACGAGCCGGAACCGTCACCCAACTCGCCGCTGAATCCGTTTCCCCAGCACTTGACAGAGCCGTCGTTCATCACCGCACAGCTGTGACCACCACCCGCAGAGACTGTCGCCGCGCCCGTGAGGACCTGCAACGGCTGGTAGGTGATGCCCGAGGAGAGGTTGCCGATCTGCGGACCGCTTGCCCCGAAGCAATACACCGTCGAGTCGGACTTGCGGATGCACGTGTGACGCTCACCGGCGGCGACAGCAGTGACACCGGTCAGCCCCGGCACCTCGAGCGGGACAGAGGACCGAAGAACGTCGGCCGGGTGCTGCCCCAACTGTCCCTCGTTGTTCGAGCCCCAGCAGAAGACCTTCCCGCCGGAGAGAAAGCACGCATGGTTCGTCCCGACACTGAGATTGATCGCGGTGGACCGAAGAGCGTTGTTCGCATCGCCGGCATCGGCGGAGACAGGGGCTGTCGGTGCGGCAACGGCCAGTAGGGACACGACGAGGAGAGCGGCGGCCGAGAAGGCGCGCCGGACAGAAATACTCATGACTGAATCTTGATACAGACTCATGCCCCCAACAAGCCAGGCGGGGCAATTTGCTGGAAGAATCCAGCCAGAACTCAGGAATCAGGGGGATTTCCATGACCACGCTCGACACCGGCACAGATGACCTGCTCGCCCGTAAGGACGGTCACGTGGCCGTCATCTCGTTCAACAGGCCCCAGGCCCGCAACGCACTCTCGGATGCCATGTACGCCGGGTTCGGCAGGGTGCTGCCCCAACTCGCCGCGGATCCGGACGTCCGCGTGGTGATGGTGACCGGCGAGGGCGGTGCGTTCTGCGCCGGCGGCGACGTGAAGGGTTTCGCCGCGAGCCACAGGAGCGAGGGCTCGGCACCGCGCACGGTGAGCACCGAGTCCGCAGTGCAGCGGCTGCGCACGATCCAGGCGCAGGTGAGCTTCGCGCTCCGGCGCATGCCGCAACCGGTGGTCGCGTCGTTCCCGGGTGCGGCAGCGGGTGCGGGCCTCTCCATCGGTCTCGCCGCCGACCTGCGCATCGCCGCCGAGCGCGCGATCATCGTGACGGCGTTCGCCAACATCGGCGCGAGCGGCGACTTCGGCACCTCCTGGTTCCTCCCCCGCATCGTCGGCGAAGCGAAGGCGAAGGAGCTCATGTTCCTGTCGCCGCGGCTGTCGGCGCGCGACGCCCACGCCCTGAACATCGTGAACGCGGTGCTCCCCGATGACGGTTACGAGCAGGCGGCACTCGAGTGGTGCCACGAGCTCGCCGGTCGTGCACCGATCGCGCTGCAGCACATCAAGCAGAACATCAACCGGTCGCTGGACGTCTCGCTGGAGGCGGCACTCGATGCGGAGGCCGTGGCGATGGTGCGCACCATGTCCACCGCCGACCACCGCGAGGCATCAGCCGCGTTCGTGGAGAAGCGCCCCGCGAGGTTCTCCGGCAACTGACCCCGGCGCCGTCGCGCCTTGCGCACTCATTCACATCCTGTGTGGAACGGTGTGAATTGTCACCCTGACTTCACTTTCGGGACACCCCTCCATCGCCGTGCGGACACCGCGGAATGAGAAGTTGGTGCCGTGAGCGGCCCACGCGTCGGCAGACTTCTCCGGAAGTCGGGAAGTGTCCACGTCTCCCCGCGCGACCTCCTCGGCAATCCCCGGTTCCGGCGTGCCTTGCTCGCGCAGTTAACCTCGCAGACCTTTGACGCCGCGTGCACTCTCCTGCTCGCGAAAGTCTTCCTCTTCGGGACCCCCGGTGGCCCCGCGGCCGGGCAGATCATCTCCGCTGCGCTCACCGCAGCTGTGCCTCTCCTGGTCGGAGGCCCGATTGCCGCGATCGTCGTGGACCGTTTCCCGCGGCGGAGAATTCTTCTCGCGGGCCAGGCAATTCGCGGCGCCGTCGCGTTCACATACCTGGTCCTCGAGATGACCGGGTCAACGCACTTCGTCTACCCACTGGCGGCTTTCGCGTTGTGTGTGGGTCGGGTGCTGTACACCGCGCGGGTTGCGAGCGTGCGTCACCTCGTGCGGCAACACGAGTTGGTGGGGGCGGATTCATTGATGCTCACCGTCAGTTCCGTTGCCGGTGTCAGTGGCGCGACAGTGGGAGCGGCAATGTTCATGACGGTCGGGCCCGGGGGTTTCGTGGTCGCAGGCTTGGGCCACCTCCTCGCCGCCGTCCTGTACGGGTTCGTCACCACCGACCTCGGTGGCGGAACCGACCGACTCGCATCGTCCACACGCAGGACCCTTGCGGCCCTGCGACGCCCGAAGATCCGGTACGCAATCGTCACCACCACCGCGCACCGCGCCGGGGTGGGCGTCATCGTCGCCACGGTCGTGATGCACGGTGAGACCTTCGGAGGCGCCGCGGAGGCTTGGTACGGGTCGGTGCTGGGGATGTCCGCACTCGGCGCGTTCCTCGCCACCCTCACTGCCGAGTGGTTCAACGAGCGCCTGAAGCGCCGGGCCATCGCAACCGCCGTTTTCGTCATCGCCGTCATGTGCTCGACACCGACCGTGACCGGAGCACCCACCCCTGCCGTGCTCGGGTCGATTCTGGTCCTCGGATTCGCCTTCCAGACCCTCAGGGTCTGCTCCGACGCCACAGTCCAGAAGAACGCACCGCGGGGCACGGGCGGACGCGTCTTCTCGGCATACGACATCTCGTACAACTCCGCGTTTCTCGCCGGATTCGTCGTCGCAGCCAGTCTTGAACCATTCGTGCGCCCGTCACTCGTGGCCGTGATTGTCGCCGCGTGGTTCGCCTGCGGGGCGTGCGTCTCGCTCGTGCTGTCCCGGGGAGAGGACATCAACAAGCCGGACGTCCGCGTGCTCCCGCGTGCAGTCCCTTCTGTCGGGACAGTCCCCTCAACACCCTGAGTCAGGCCTGGCCGGGTTCGCGCGGCAGGCCTAGTGCGCGCTCACCGATGGTGTTCTTCTGGATCTCGTCGGTGCCGCCCCCCAGCGACATGCGTGGGGCGTTCAGCACGTGGTACTGCCAGAACTCGGTGTCGTCGTCGGCCTCGAAGGCGATCATCGCCGGGTGCATGGCGGCCGCAACCGACGCCGCATGACGTGCCTGCTTGGTCCGCCACAGCTTGCCGATGCTGGGGTGGATGCCACGGCGCTTCGACAGCCACGTCATGATCATCTCGCCGGTGTGCGCGCGGGCGAGTTCCTGCCGGATGTGCGGGTCGTCGGTCGCGCCGGTTCGGGCGGCGAGGGAGAGCAGGAAGTGCACGGGAAGCGCCGCGGAGCCCGCTGCCTTCCTCTCGCCGTCGTCGCTGCCGGCGCCGAGCGACGACCTCTCGTGGGCGAGAAGTTGTGTGGCTGCCCGCCAGCCGTCGTTCACCTCGCCCACCACCCAGTCGCGGGGCACCCGCGCATCAGTGAAGAAGACCTCGTTGAACTCCGCGTGACCCGTCATCTGCCGCAAGGGCCGCACGTCCACGCCGGGTTGGTGCATGGGCATCACCATCATCGAGATGCCCGCCTTGCCGGGAGCGTCCCCTGTGCGGGCGAGGAGGATGCCGAGGTCGGAGTGGTGCGCGCCGGACGTCCACACCTTCTGCCCGTTCACCACCCATTCGTCGCCGTCCAGCACGGCCCGTGTGGTGAGTGAGGGCAGGTCACTGCCGGCACCCGGTTCGGAGTAGAGCTGGCACCACACTTCGTCGCCGCGCAGGGCGGGGGGCACGAACCTGCGGCACAGTTCGGCCGAGCCGTACTGGAGCATCGTCGGCACCGCCATGTTGAGCCCGATGCCGAACGTGGATTCCTCTGCCGGCACGCGGCCCCTCGCTAGTCGCTGCAACCGTCGCGCACCGTCGGCGGGGTCCGACCGGCCGCCGTACTCCTCGGGGATGCCGAACCCGGCAAGACCTGCATCAAACAAAGCCCTGCGCCATGCACGTGCCCGGGCGAGTCCCGAGGGCCCTGCCGCATCGAGAACTGCGGGCAGCGCGGCGAAGAACCGCTCGACCTCCTCGTCGAACGTGTCAGTGCCCGCGTCCCCCACGGGACCGAGACTATTCGCCGAGACGGCGGAAGAATCCGTCCGGCGCGACCACGTCACCGCGGTCGAGGTCACGGATGTCGGCCTTGCCGATTCCCATGAGCGCGGAATCAATGCCGCCGCGCAGCAGGTCGAGAACGTTCTCCACGCCGGCCTGGCCGTTGGCGGCGAGGCCCCACAGGTAGGCACGGCCGATCATGACGGCCTTCGCCCCGAGTGCGACGGCCTTCACCACGTCGCTGCCGCGCCGCACACCGCCGTCGAGCACCACCTCGATCTGGTTGCCGACGGCGTCGACCACCGCGGGCAGTGCACGGATGGACGCTGGTGTGCCGTCGAGGTTGTTGCCACCGTGGTTCGACACCGACAGTGCAGTCGCACCGATGTCGACGACGCGGCGCGCGTCGTCCACGCGACAGACGCCCTTCACCATGAACGGGCCGTCCCACTGTGAGCGCAACCACGCGAGGTCCTCCCACGTGGGCAACGGGGTGGTCATCCACTCGTAGTACGCGCCGAAGAACGTGGGTGCCTTCTCCCCCGGCTTTGCCATGTTCGGTGCGGTGAGGTCGGGGATGCGGAAGGTGCGGGCGAACTGCCACAGCCACTTCGGGCGCGCGAGAACCTCGGGTGCGAGCTTCACTGCCGCCTTCAGGTCGACCTTCTCGGGGATCCACGGGCTGCCCCAGTCACGACCGTTCGAGAACGACCAGTCGAGCGTGACGATGACGCCCTTCGCACCGGCGGCCTTGGCCCTCTCCATGCGCTGCAGCAGGGTGTCCTTGTCCCCGCACCAGTAGATCTGGAAGAACGTCTTGTCGTTCGCGGCGGCGACGTCCTCCACGCTCCGGCTGGCGAAGGAACTGAGCCCCATGGGGATGCCGCGGTTCTGGGCGGCGCGGGCGATGGCTACCTCGCCCTCGGGGTGGACTGCCTGGACCCCGGTGGGCGAGATGATGACGGGCATCGCGATGTCCTGGCCCATCACGGTGACGGCCATGGAGCGCTCTCGCGGCAGGTTGGCCATGTGCGGGGCGAACCCGAGTTGGTCGAAGGCCGAGAGGTTGTCGGCGACAGTCAGACCCTTCTCGGACCCGGCAACGAGGGCACCGTAGACCGACCTGGGGAGACGCTTCTTCGCGCGGCGCTGGGCCTCTGCGACCGTCTCGAACCATGCATTTGCCATCGCGCGAACCTCCGGGGGCGGGTGACGAAGTGTACCGATGGGGTTTCCGCCCGTTCGGGGAGCGGGGCTGCCACCACTGGCGACTGAATCAACATTCGGTCTTAGTATGCACCCATGACATCCGTCCCCCTCCGTCGCCCGCAGTCCCGGTTTCCGGAGGCTGTCGTTCGCCTCGTCGCGGCGGGTGCATTGGTCCTGCTCGCGGCGTGCAGCGGCGGATCCTCCGGTAATGCCGACCTGGCGCGCACCCCGGCCGCATCAAACCTCGTGCCCGCTGAACAGGGCTTCTCGTTCGCGAATTTCTCCGCGAAGAAGACCACCGAGGAGTTCGATGCCGATGACCTGGTTGCGATGTTCGGCGCGACTCCTGAAGTGTGCTCCGGCGGCAAGGAGCCGTGCGTTCCCACCCCCGAGGCGGCGGCCTTCGCGCGCATGGTGAACCAGGCCCGGGCCTCCGGCCACTGTGAGGGCCTCGTGGCGCTCGCCGCCAGCCGCTTTATCGAGAAGGTGTCCCCGAAGACGGGGGAACTCACGAAGGACGTCGAGGTGACGCATGCGATCCTGCGCGCGTTCGCCACGCAGTTCCTGCCCGAGTCGCAGGACGAGACGAAGCAGTGGGCGAAGAAGTCCGTGCCCGAGGTGCTCGCCGCGCTGCAGTCCTCGCTGGCCGAGGACAGACCCGAGTACACCTTGAACCTGTACACCGACAAGGGAGGCCACGCGGTTCTCCCCACGGCAATCGAGTTCCCCGACAACGACACCGCCGTCGTGAAGCTGTACGACTCCAACTGGCCGGGCCAGGAGCGGTTCGCCACGTTCGACTTGAAGACCAACGAATGGTCTTTCTCGTTCTCCGGGAAGGACCCTGCCAACGACCCGCGCGTCTGGACCGGCGGCAAGGGCGACATCGACCTCACCTCCCTCACCTCGCGCACCAAGAGCTCGTGCCCCTTCTGCGGTGACGGCACGGCGGTGCGCAACACACTGCTCGTCATCCGCTCCGTGGACCAGAAAATCGAGATCGTCACCGATGACGGCATCGTCTCGCCGGCGAGCCCCTCGGCCGGCGAGACCACTCTCCGTCCCCTGGCGGGCCCGGGCGCAGAACCAGCAGAAGGCCAGCCACGCGACTACGTCGTTTCCATCCCGGCCGGCAACACGTCGACCAAGGTGAACTCGAAGACCGAGGCCCGCATCGTGGCGATCACCCCCAAGGCGATTGCCGAGGCCACCACTCCAGCGGGTGGTTCCACCCAGCCGGTGTCCATCGACCCGTTCGGCATCTCGGTGGCGGACCCGCTCGTCACGCTCACGCTCGCAGCAGGCGACTTCGTGCTCACGTCTGCGGGCGAGAACAACGTGCTCACCGTGACCGAATCGGGCGTCAGCGCCACACTCGACGGCGCGAACGGTGCCCCGGTGACGGTGGAGACGAGTGCCGAACAGCCGGCAATCGAGGTGGCAGGTGCCGGCACCGACCTTCTCCCCGGGGATGCCGCATACGTCGTGAAGGCGCTGTCCACCAACGGCGACCTGTTCGTCACCACGTTCGCCCTGGACGGCAGCACATCGACCGAGCAGGTGGAGGGAACCCTCGCCAGCACATCCACGTCACCCGAGCTCAGTGACCCGCTCGCGGCGACCGACGAGGTGCCCGGTCTCCCGCCGGAAGCGGAGCGCGCCACGACCACCGAGCCGACTGCAACCACGACCACCGTGGTGACTGCCACAACCGCGGCAGGTGACAGCCAGACGGACACGGGCAACGCGACCACACGAACCACCGTGAAGCCGAGGACCACCACCACGACAACCCCGAAGACTGCGTCGCGCACGTCGGTCACTATCGACATGAACCTTGACGAATGGGGGTTCGGCCCCGCCGATCCTGCGTCCAGTGGGTTCTCGGCCACGCTCGAGATCTCCGCGGGGACGTCGGATTCCTGCAGTTCTGCCGCATGTCTCGAGGGCATGTTCGTGGAGGGGGTCAGCTCCGGCACCGACCCCGCAACGGGCAGGTCGGTGACCACCACGGCCACCTTCACCATGAGGTCCGTGGTGTCGCCGTTCTCGGCGAGGTGCGGCACCAACGGGTCCTGGCAATCCGCCACGGCGACCGGGGGAACCTACGGGCTCACCTGCACCATCTCGTCCGTGACAAGGGACGAGACCATCTACCTCCGCGCCTGACCCGAGGAATACCCCCTCGGGGGTTTCAAGTGGTCTGAATCTTGATTTAGAGTGAGGAGATGACTACTGGTTCATCCCGTCGCAGACTCTTCAGTGCCTTCGCCGCGCTTGCCCTCGTGGCAGCCCTGGTGAGTTGCGGCGGGTCGGGAGATTCGTCCTCCGACACCCGCCAACGGAACAGCGCACTCGAGGAATGCCTGCCCGGCGACCCGAACGAGACGACCACCACGGTCGAGAACGACCCGTGCACGGAAACCACCACCACGGTGTACGAGGACTCGTCGAGGACGGTCACCTGCGACGTCACCTGGGAGCCGACGGCCGACGGCGGATTGCTCACCGCGTGCCCCGAGACGACATACCTCGAGATCGACTACCCGGCCGCGAACGGCAACCAATCTCGCGCGAGCAACCAGGGCAACCCCAACAACATCATGAGGATCCTCCAGTACAGCGAGGGCACCGCGACGGTGAAGGTCTACATCCTTGGTGCGGACGGCACGACCCAGGTAGCGGTGGGGACTGTCGAGTTCCAGACCAACGTGACCGCCACCAAGTCGTTCACCTACGAGGCCGAGGAACAGCCGGACCCGAACAGGGAAGTCGAGGTCTCGTGCACGATTTCATGGAACCCGAACACCAGCACCCTCACGTCATGCCCGAATGTTCACATCTGGTGGGAACTCGCCGACACCAACGGGCTCTCCCAGCGCAACGGCAGCAACACCAGCGAGTCCTTTTCCATCGACCCGGAGGGGCTGAATTCGATCTACATCCGTGCGTACGCGGTGAAGGCGGTCGACTATGACGGCAGTTCCGGGTTCGGCGGCAACCCGACCAGGGTCGTTGAGCTGCTGCTCGCAGAGAAAGGATCCCAGACCTTCACCTACAAGGCACTCGCCTCCTCGTTGACCACCACGACGACTTCACCCGTGGACACGACTCCCGTCGACACGACACCGGTGGACACCACTCCTGTCGACACAACGCCGGTCGACACAACGCCGGCGGAGACCTCCGCTAATCCCCGTGAGGCAATAGCGGCCACGGTGTCGGTGCAGGAGCTTCCCTGCGCGGCCCGGTACACCGCAACCTCCCGTTCGGTCACCCTGTGCGAGTCTTTCGACCGCGTCATCGTTGCGACATTCGGTGAGGACGGGAAATACACCGACACCATCGAGGCAACGGGGTCCACCGTGGGGATTCCCGAGGCGCTTCTCCTCGACGGTGGTGCGCGCTTCCTGCGCATCGCCGTGGCCGAGAAGATGAGCGGCCGTGACGTGGCGACCTTCCGCGGCGAGGGCATCCTGGAGATCGGTGACCCACGGGCGGATTCGGAGGGAACCCTCTACGTCAGCCCGGCGGGCCAGGAGGCCATCAACAACGGCGGCAACAGCGACTACTTCGAGGTCGCGCTGCGCAGCGACGCAAAGTTCGACATCTACGAGATCGAGGACAACGAACTGGCCTTCGTCACGCTGAACGGCGAGATGTACCCGGAGTACGACCGGGTGTCGCCCCCGTCCTCCTGGGACGAGGGCAAGCCGCTCGCGTGGCGCGCGTACCAGACTGATGGTTTCGGCCTGCCCCGCCTGGTTGCGAGCGGAACCCTGGCTCTCGGCAGCTCCACGGAGGTGGAGTATGTCAACCCGTCGTTCGAGCTGAATTCGCAGCGCGTCGAGATCCTCTCGGGCGAGATGGCCTCCGGTGGCAACGGCCCGTCGGCGCCGGACGGGATGACCGAGGATCCCTGCGGCCCGGTCGACCCCTACATGATCACCACCCCCGTCACCCCGAGCGGGAAGAACCTGGTCACCTTGACCGTCGCAACGGACTGCGCGTCCACTGAGTCCATGCTGGGACTCGTGGTCTACGACTACGACAACGACTGGGTGCCGATCTTCTCACAGTTCAAGAGCACCCGTTACTCCACCCGTATCGTGGCCACCACGTACCTGGCGGACGGCGAGTACGACGTCATGTGGGGCGACTACAACCTGGTCGGCGTGCACGAGTACGTGGTCAACGGTGGCGGGTCGGGGGCAGAGTGCTTCCACCCCAGGATGGACGTCGATGTCGCGGCGATGAAGGCGACGCTCAGCGACTGCGACCGCGGCGCACACCGTATGCGCGTGTATGCCGAGCCGATCTTCATGACGGAGGAACAGGAGGACATCCGGCTCCCCTTCAAGGACAACGTCATCGACCTCTCGATGGTCACGTGGGACGGGTTCTTCGAGATCAACCTGCGCATCGACGATTCGTTCGAGCCCGACTTCATCACCTGCCTGCGCGGGTGCGAGTCGGCCATCACGCAGGACGAGGGCCTTGACGTGACTCTCGATGCGTCCACCTTCTCCTCCGATGCCGGCATGAACGTCTCGGTGTCGTGTGCCGCACCCGGTGCACCGAGCGGTGACGGTTGGGAATCGGTGTGGCGCTGGGGCTACACCGACCTGTACCGGGCCGCAGGCCGGGGTTCGTACGTGTACGAGGGCTGGGTGCCGTTCGATCCCGGCTCGGACGCTGCCCCCGTGCGCCGGCACTTTGCCGAGCCCGGCGACGTGATTGCCGCCACATGGTGCGGCGAGGCGTGGGGGAACGAGGCCACATACGAGTGGGCCGAGACGGCGATCAAGGGTCTCTCACTGGACGCACCCGCCATTGAGCCCAATGTCGGACGGGTCGAGTTCACCAACGTCTCGTCCACCAACGAGCAGGGCGAGATGGGCATCGAGTACTCCACCTCGGCCGATGCCGGTCAGTTCCACAGTGTGTGGTTCACCTACACGCCCACCGAGGACCGGAGGGCCACGTTCCGCATCGTTGACTACACGTTCGATGCACTGGTCCGCGTGACAACCAGGGACGAGGCCGGCAGGACGGTCCTCGTGGACGAGACCGAGGTGTGGGCGGTCGACCGATTCTTCTGCGGCTGCGATTCCGAGTGGCCCGAAACCGTGTCCTTCGCCGCCAGGCAAGGAGTGACGTACTACATCCAGGTGACGAACGAGGACTACGAGACCGCGGTCGGCAACGCCGCGCTCGTGGTGAACGGCGGCGAGGGCGACACCGTCCGCGTGGCCGCTGGTGACACCCCGTTCGCGAACCCGCGCGACCTGCGCAGCCAGTCACCGACCCCGACCGTCCCGCCGGTGACCACCACTTCCACCACGGTCGCGCCGACGGACACCTCCGCGTCGCCCGCGGACACCACACCGTCACCGACGACGAGTTCGGTGCCTCAGGAGACGCAGAACTACCGCAACGCACTCGAGCAGGGGTCGCAGAACGAGACCGTCACGGTTCTCGCCCCGGTCGGCGACTCGCCGGCGGTCGTCGAGGCCCGTGAGGACGCCCGCACGGTGCAGATCCCGGTCTCGGACCTGTTCGGCACGGTGTCGGCTGCGTCCGCGAACGTGGACACCGCGCGGTCGTTGGTCCTGCGCCAGCCGGGTGCGCGCCCGATCCGGGTGCGACCGACCGACCGGACAGTGTCGGTGCCGGTGGGCACCGACACCACGAACCTCAGCATCGTGGCCACCACCACCGACGGCAAGAAGGTGGCGGCACCGCTCACGATCAAGAAGACCGTGAAGCCGATGGTCGCGGTCACGGATGGCGGCGGAAGCGACGGGGGCTCCGGCCTCCCGGTGTTGCCAATCGGCATCGCAGTGATCCTGCTCCTCGCCGGGGCCGCGGGCTTCGGGTACCGCCGGCGCGCGGGCAACACCAACAACTGACATCGCAAACAGTGTGTCACGGGCAACCGTCGGCGCACACGACATCACACACTGCACAAGGAGTCTCCAATGAAGCGAGCTGTCATCTCGGTCGCCGCAGTGATCTGCGGACTGGTCACGTTCACCGTCCCGGCACCGACTGCCGTTGCAGAGACCGCCGGCGGCACGTCAACCGCGACGCGTTCGGCCATGGGGCAGATCGCGGCCGGTGACCGCACCAACTGCACGGTCGTGAACGGGCAGGTCGCGTGCTGGGGCGAGAACGGAAGAGGCCAGATTGGTGACGGCACCACCACCCAGCGCACCATGGCGACATACGTCCCCGGGCTCAGCGGGGTGCAGTCGGTCGCCGTGTCAGAGAGCAACACCTGTGTCATCGTCACGGGAGGTGGGGTGAAGTGCTGGGGCGACAACACCTACGGCCAGCTGGGCAACGGAACCACCAACTCGTCCAGCACGACCAGCCCCGTTGATGTCTGCGGGATCGGATCGTGTTCCACGCTCCTATCGGGTGCCACGCAGATCTCCATGGGGTTCGGCTTCGCATGTGCACTTCTCTCGAACACCGGGGTTGCCTGCTGGGGGTACAACAACCGCTACCAGACAGGCAATGGTGCGCTCACCATGACCCAGGTGTGGCCCTCGACGGTCACCGGCCTGACCAACGTGGCCTCGATCTCCTCCGGGCGTGAGCACACGTGTGCGGTTGTTGTCGGCGGCAACCTGACGTGCTGGGGCGACAACACCTACGGCCAGCTCGGTGACGGCACCGACACCTCCACCAAGGTCGAGTCGCTCGTGAGCGTCAATCGTCCCGGGGTGACACCCGTGTCCGCCGTGGCGGCGACGCGGCATGCCACCTGCGTCATAACCTCCTCGGACAGCAAGGTCAGGTGCTGGGGCGGCGACAGTGCCAACGAGCTCGGCTATGAGACCTCGCCCAACACGTACTCATTTCCGTTCGGCGGCGGCAACCCAACAGTCACCGTGGTGCACACGCCGGTGACCGCCCAGCTCGGCAGCACCGACATCACGGCGAAGGCGATCGACGGCGGAACCCGTGCCGTGTGCGTCATAACCACGAGCGACGCGCTCGCGTGCTGGGGGTCAATCGCGGGGAACGGGATCTCCACCGGTGGCACGAACTTCGGCGCTGCGTTCTCCTCCGGACTGGTGCCGGGAATGACCTCCACCACGAACGTGGCCGTCAGCACCTCCACGGTGTGTGCCACCAATGCCGGCACGGTGAAGTGCTGGGGTGCCGGCCCGTTCGGCGAACTGGGCGACAACAACGGCACCAACGGCTCGTCACCGACGGCCGCCGTCAGCGTCCTCGGACTGGTCACCCAGACCGTCAGCTTTGACGCGCTCGATGCGCGCACCACCGCGGCGGCACCGACCACCCTCACGGCCACCAGTTCGTCCGGCCAGACACTGACGTACTCGTCCTCGACTCCGTCGGTCTGCAGCGCCGACCAGGTTGCCCAGGCATGGGTGCTGTCGGTGGTTGGCCCCGGGACATGCACCGTCGTGGCGTCAGCCGCAGCAGGCACGGTCGGCGGCGGGAGCACGTACTACGCCCCCGCGAGCGCCACGCGCAGCTTCGCGGTCACAGCCGTTGCCCCCGTTGTCACTCTTGCCGCGGCATCATCGGTGACCACGTCCACGGCGACCCTGTCCGCTACGGTCAACCCGGCCCTGCTCTCGACCACGAGCGCGTTCAAGTACTCCACCAAGCAGGACATGTCCGGGGCGACCACCGCGGGTTCGGCGACAACCTCGGCAAACGCGGGCACTGTCAGCCGGACGGCATTGCTGACCGGTCTCTCCCCCGGCACGAAGTATTACTTCACTTTCGAGGCGACCAACTCGGTCGGCACGACCACCGCGACCGTGCAGTCATTCACCATGGTGGGATTCGCCCCCGTGGCAACCACCGGGTCGGCGACATCGGTGTCGTCCTCGCGGGCAACCCTGAACGCAAGTGTCACCCCGGGCGGGCTCGACACCACCGTGTGGTTCACATGGGGCCTGAAGAGCGACCTCTCCGACGGCACCAAGGTGGAGTACAGATCCATCTCCGACCTCACCGCGACGGACGTGTCCGTCACGGTGACGGGACTCACCGAGTCGACCCGCTACTACTACCGCGTCGAGGCCAGCAACAGCCTCGGCTCCGCGAAGGGGGACATCAAGTCCTTCACCGCGTCGCGTCCCGTGGGCATCACCATCAACAACGCCGCAGAGTTCACGAACTCGCGGAAGGTGACGGTCACCGCGACGGGTCCGACCGGCAGCACCCAGGTCATCATCTCGAACGACGGTGGCTTCGGGTCGTCCGAGACGTTCGACCTCTCCGAAGGCACTGCCGACATCCAGTGGACGCTCGTTGCATCGCGGGATGAGCGCCTGCCGAAGACGGTCTATGCGAGGTTCGTGCAACGGTTCGGCACGCAGAGCAGCACCAACACAGACGACATCATCCTCGACACGACCGCACCGTCCATGACGGGCACCACCGCCACGGCGACGGCGCCCGCGAGCGGTGCGGTGACGGTGGCGGGAGCACGGGCAGAAGCAACCAAGCGCGGCGGCGTGCGGATGACCGTGCGGGCGAGCGACAAGAACTCGGGGATCGGGACGGTCCAGGTGAAGACATCCGCCTCCGGCCGGATCACCGACATCGCAACAAGCAGCCCCAAGGCGACGTCACGCACGGTGCGGGTGAACACCACCAAGAAGAGACTGTGGGTGAGGGTCGTGGACCGGGCCGGCAACCCCTCGAAGTGGGTGACCGTGACGGTCAAGTGACCGCCGCTCAGCCGAGCAGCGTCAACAAGTCCGCCGGGACCTGCGCGATGTGCGTTGCCCCTGCAGAGGCGAGCTCGGCCTCGTCGCCGTAGCCCCACATCACCCCTATCGAGCGGGTGCCAACCTCGACCGCCGCATCGATGTCGTGGTGGCGGTCGCCAATCATCCAGCACTCCTCGTGCCCCAGGTCGCCGCCGCGCACGCCCCGCACGTGGGTGATGGCCCGTTCCAGCAGGCGTGCCTTCGGCGTGGGCGCATCAGGCTCGGGACCGATCACGATCTCCATCATGTGCTCCATCCGGAGCGCCCGCACCGCGACGACGGCCTGGTTCACCGGCTTCGCCGTGACGACGGAGAGATGGTACGAGGCGGCGAGCTCGTCGATCACCGCACCGATGCCCTCGATCGGCGGCGTGTGCGGCAGGTGTTCCGCGGTGTAGATCCGCCTGTACTCACGGATGAGGGAATCGCTCATCGACTCGTCGAGACCGCGGGCGCCGAGCAGCACCGGCATGGTCACCTGGAATGCCGGTCCGATGATGAACCGCTTCTCCGCCTCCGTCAGCGCGGTCGTGCCGAGGGCGTTGAACACCTGGTCCAGTGCCGACGTGATGCCGGCACCCGAATCAGCGAGCGTGCCGTCGAGGTCCAGGAACAATGCACCGCGCTTCTTCCCCGCCATCGCATCAACCGTAGGCGTTCGCGTGCCGTCTACCGTGGTGAGCGTGTCAACGGCCACTCTCCTGCTGGTGCTCGACCTGCTCGGCATCGCCGTGTTCGCCGCGTCCGGTGCGCTCACGGGCGTGCAGAAGCAACTGGACATCTTCGGGGTCGTGTTCCTCGCCGGTGCCACCGGGCTGGGCGGGGGCTTCATCCGTGACGCGCTCATCGGGGCAACCCCTGCCGCGGCGCTCGGAGACTGGCGGTACCTCGCCGTCCCGGCGGCGGTCGGTGTGGTTGGCTTCCGCATCCATCCCACCATCGCCCGACTCGCCCGCCCGTTGGTGGTGCTGGATGCAGCAGGGTTGGGGCTGTTCGCGGTCGCCGGGGCGCGCAAGGCCCTCGATGCCGGCATCGCTGCTGTCGGCGCGTGCGCGATCGGGCTGGTGACGGCCATCGGCGGGGGCATCATCCGTGACGTGCTCGTGCGCGAGATACCGGTGGTTCTCCACCGGGAGATCTACGCGACTGCCGCGCTGATCGGGACGTTTGTCGTCGTTGTCGCCGACCGGTTAGGAGTCCCTGACACTCTGACCGCCGTTGTTGCCATCGCTGTCACGTTCGTCATCCGTGTCGTCAGCAAGTGGCGCCGGTGGTCGGCACCGGTCGCCGCGCGACGTGACGACTGACAACACATTCGTCACTTCACTTCGGACGGCCGCGGGCGTACGGTCAACCACATGGGAAGCAATTCATCACATCGCCGCATCGTCGTGGGTGTCGACGGTTCGGCCAACTCCTCGAATGCCGTCACCTGGGCCATCAACAACGCGAGGGGCGGCGACACGGTGGTGCTGCTGACCGGCTGGCACCCCGTGATCCCCCCGGCGGAGATGGCGGTGGCGTACGTCGATGACGACACGCCGATGCGCGCGGTGCTCACCACCGAGACGGAGAAGGCCACCAAGACCGCCGCCGGGACGGGCGTGGAGATCGCCTCGAGGTTCGTCCACATCGACCCCCGCACGGCGCTCATCGACGAGAAATCGGACATGATTGTCATCGGTGCGCGCGGGCACAGCGGCGTGGTTGGCCTGCTCCTCGGCAGCACGGCCGACTACGTGTCGCGCCACTCAACGGTGCCCGTGGTGATCGTCCCCGCGAAGAAGTAGCCCAGTACGGTGGGGACGTGACCATCGACCCCATCGAACCCACGGGCCTGGAGCTCACCGTGCTGAGCCTGTGCGACTACGCGAACGTGCGCGAGGGCCTGCTGAACATCACGAGCGGCGGAATCACCCGCATCGCCGTGCACCACGGCTTCCCCGCCGAAATCGAGGCGCATCTCGCCATGTCGGTGTACGTGCAGCCGCACCGCGTGGGCGAGGCCCACCGCGGCCGGGTCATCCTGCGCTACCCCGACACCGCCACCGAGATCGTGCGCATCGACTTCGAGTTCAACGTGGATGCCGACCGCAACCCGGGCGAGGGCCTGAACATCCCGTTCGCTCTCCCCTTCCGCTCCGTCGTGTTCCCCCACGGCGGCCAGGTGGACGTGTCGATCAGCCTGGACGACGCCCCGGCCGGCCTGCTCAGCTTCTGGCTGATCGACGGCATGGACTGAGCCCGGGAACGAGAACTGCCGGCCTCGCGGCCGGCAGTTCCGTTGTTGGGTGGTGACCTGAAGGTCGGGCTAGGCGCGCAGACCCTTGCTGACCATGCTGATGATTGCGTCCTTCAAGGGGGCCATCCCCATGAGGACCATCGCGTTGGCCGTGTAGGTCATCCAGTCATCGCTGAAGTTGACACCCCAGCCGGAGATGAGGTTGATCTCGAGGAACCACACGATCGCCACACCGATGATGAGCGAGAGGTGGGTTCCGATGACCGGGATCTTCTTGATTGGGCCGTGCACTTGAACGACACCGAGGATGGACTCGATGACGGTGGTCGCATGCGCGAGCACCATGGATGTGAGGAGCAGAGCTCCGAGCGTGTACATGTGGATGATTCCCCATTTCTGCGGGCGGAGGCCCGCAGAAATGGACGGTAAATGTGCTGTTGTGAAAAGTAGCGGATACCCGATGAAACCCTTGTGGCACAAGGGTTTTCGGGAGGACCACGGGCGTGGGGGGAGGCCGCTTGTGGATAAGTTCCGCTTCGGGCTCAGTGGTGACGGGCGAGGGCGGCCTGGATCTCGGCCTCCGCGGCGGACCGGCCCTCCCAGCCCTTCACGGTGGTGTCCTTGTTCGGCTCGAGCAGCTTGTAGACCTCGAAGAAGTTGCCCACCTCGTCGAGGAGGTGCTCGGGCAGGTCCTCGATGTCCTTGTACGCGGCGAAACGCGGATCATGGGACGACACGCACAGCACCTTGGCGTCAGGCCCCTTCTCATCTGCCATCCAGAACACGGCCACGGGACGCACCCACACGTGGCAGCCGGGGAACGTGGGCTGGCTGAGCCACACGAGGGCATCCAGCGGGTCGCCGTCCTCCCCCAGCGTGCCCGGGAAGAAGCCGTAGTCCAGCGGGTACTGCGTGGCCGTGAACAGCGTGCGGTCGAGCCAGATGTGACCGGTCTCGTGGTCCATCTCGTACTTGTTGCGCGACCCCTGCGGGATCTCGACCACCATCTCGACTTCCACTGCTGCTCCTTGCCGATGCACCCGGATGACGGGACTGCACCGTCTCCAAGCGTTGTTCACCGCCCGTGCCGGGGGCAAATCCCCGGCACGGGCACACGTGAACCCGCCGTGATCACCGCTTCTTCCGCGGCTTGCGGGCAACGGACGACTTCCGCGCACGTGTCCTGCCCGTGCCCGCCGCGGCCTTGCGCGCCTTCGGCTCCGGCGGGTTGTCGAGCAGCCCGCGGATCTCCTCGAACGATGCGGCAAGCACGTCGAGATCGCGCGGCATGCGGGCGATCTCCCCGCCCCACCGCACATAGGCGCCGTACACGCCGAACTCGATGCGCACCTCGCGGCCGCCGTGCTCCCCGATGGTCCGCGGGCTGCGGTCCTGGACGAGCAGCTCGAACACGTGGGCCCGGGTCAGGGTGTCCATCTCCGTCGCGTCGGGGACGGGCACGGTGCGGTCGCCGCAGGCGAGGTACGGACGCGGCATCCACGCACCGTTGCGGGACTTGAACGCCTTGCCGGCCCGCAGCACGGCCTCCTCACTGAGCTCGGGGTGCACACCGAACGACATGACGGGGGTGACCCTCGGGTCGAACAGGTTGCGTCCGTCCTCGATCAGCCGCGAGAGGGCGGGCCATGTGCCGTCGCCCTCCAGGTAGAAGGCCGAGAGGACATCCACGTAACCGGCCTTCCCCTCGACGATCTCCGTCAGGCGGTCCTCCATGGTGCTCGTGAACTTCTCGTGGGTGAGCGCCGCGAAGCACTTCTGCATCACCTGGTCCACCGCGAACGCGGTGACGGTGGGGATGAGGGCCCGCTCCCCGCGCCTCGACCAGACGTAGCGCTCCTTGAGCGACGCCATGATCGGTGCGTAGGTGGACGGCCTGCCGATGCCCTTCTCCTCGAGTGCCTTGATGAGCGACGCCTCCGTGTAGCGGGCCGGCGGCTTGGTGGTGTGCGGCGTGAACCCGAACGCACCGACGGGGACCACGTCACCCACTGCGAGCGGCGGCAGTGCGGGCTCGCCCCTGTCATCCCCCGTGACCGCACGGAACCCGGGCACCTCGATGACCGTGCCCGACACGGTGAACACGCACGTCTCGCGTTTCCCCGCCGCGACGGTCGTCATGCTGACCGTCGTGGTGGTGCCGGTTGCGTCCAGCATCTGGGAGGCCACGGTGCGCCGCCAGATGAGGTCGTAGATGCGGGCGGCGTTCGTGCCGGCGCTCTTCACCTCGCGCCGCGACATCACCGTGGGACGGAGTGCCTCGTGGGCCTCCTGGGCGTTGCGGTTCTTGGCCCGGTGGTGACGTGCCTTCTCCGGGACGCATCCATCCCCGAACAACTGGATTGCCGCCGCACGTGCCGCCGCCACGGCCTGGGGCGCAATGTGCGGGCTGTCGGTTCTCGGGTAGGTGATGTGACCTGCTGCGAACAGCGTGTTGAGTGCGGCCTGTGCCGCCTTTGAGCCGATCCCCAGCCTGTTCACCGCGTCCTGCAGCAGCGAGGACGTGATATACGGCAGCGGCGCACGGCGGCGGTAGTCGCGGTTCTCGATGCCGGTCACCGTGAGCGGCGATGCCCCGAGACGCGCCACGAGGTCACCGGCGAGCACCTCGTCAACGACACGCATGCCACGGGAGATCTCGCCGTGTTCGTCGAAGTCCCCCGAGCCGGCAACCTGCGTGCCGTCCAGTGTCCGCAGGACCGCCTCGAACACGGGGTCCGTGCCGGAGGTCATCTCGATGCTGCAGTACGACGCCTTGATGAAGTCCATCCGCTCGCGTTCCCTCTCCACCACCATCCGCAGCGCCGGGCTCTGCACCCGGCCCGCCGACAGCCCGGTGCGCACCTTCGACCACAGTTCCGGCGACACCCGGAAGCCGAACAGGTGGTCCAGCACGCGGCGGGTGCGGGCGGCCTCCACGAGGCTCGCGTCGATCGCAGTGGGATTCGCCATGGCCTCCCGGACGGCGTCGGGCGTGATGGCACCGAAGCGCACACGCTTCACCGGGACCGTCGGCTCCAGGAACTCCACGAGGAGATGCGCGATCATCTCCCCCTCGCGGTCGGCGTCGGTGGCGAGCACCAGTTCCGTCGCGCCGTCGAGGAGGTCGCGCAGTTCGGCGATGACGGCCGCACCCTTCTCCGTCAACCGGTAGCGCACGGCGAAACCGTTCTCGGTGTCCACGGCGTCGCCGCGCTCGGGGATGTCGGCGAAGTGCCCCTTGGTGGATGCGACCGTGTGGCCGGCACCGAGGATCTTCTGGATGGTCGCCACCTTCGTCGGGGACTCGACGATGACGAGCGAGGCGGATGCTGCGGGAGCTGTTCGTGTTTTCATGGCGCCTCTTATACGGGGCACCCCCCTCCCGGGCGGCCCTTGACGCCGTCGCAAACCCTTGCGGCACAAGGAAAAAAGAAAATCCGCCTCCCGCGGTGGCGGGCGCGCGCGTGATGTGCGCGCACACGTACGCGCGCGTGCGCACGCGAGGGAAGAGAGGTGCGGTGCCCCGGAAAAGGTGTTCAGCGGATGACGGACACAGTGACGGTCCGCGACACGGTACGGCCCTTCTTCGGCACCAGCAGCACCCGCACGCGGCACGTGCCGACGGACCTGCCGCGCACCGACGAACCGGCGAAGGCGCATCTCGACGTGCCGCTCACGATGCTGATCCGCATGGTGCCCTGCGACTTGCGAGGGATGGCGAGGCCTGCAGCCTTCGCAATCGTCGCGGCGCTCGCGCTGCGCCCGCGGCGCACGGTGACGCGCAACGACGGTGAGGCCGACGTGGTGAGCGCGGCCACGGGAGACGTGGTCGTGGTGGCACCCACGACGGTTGTAGTTGGGGACGTTGAAGCGGTGACCGCGGTGGTGTCGCTTGACTGCGCCACGGTGGACGTCGGCGCGGTGACGGGAACTGTTGTTGGTGAGGACGTGGGCGATGCCGTGGGAGGCACCGTGGTGGCGATGGTGGGTGGTGTGGTGGACGGTGACGTGCTCGGCACCGTTGTGGTGGCGGCAGTGACCGAGAGTGTCGCGACCGTCGCCGGCGCATCACGGTTGCCGTAGTCGCCGCCGCCCATGCCCAGCTGGCCGAACGAGTTGTCACCCCAGCAGCGCACGTCACCCGTGGAGAGAACGGCGCACGCGTGTGACCCCCCGGCCACCACGTCCACCGCCGTTCCCCCGAGTCCGCTCACCTGCACGGCTGATGTGCGCGGCGATGCGGCGTTGGCATCGCCCACCTGGCCCGCCGCGTTGTCGCCCCAGCACCACACCGCGCCCGCAGTGGTGAGAGCGCACGCGAATGCCTTGCCCGCTGCCACCTTCGCCACGGGTGCCCCCACGGTGACGGTGACCGGTGCCGCGGATGTCGCGGGGGTGAGCGACCCTCGGCCCAGCTGCCCCAGATTGTTGCGGCCCCAGCACGCCACCGTGTTGTCGGTGCCCACCGCGCACGAGTACTCGAGGCCCGTGGCCACGCTGCGCGCACCGGTCACGGTGTCCACCGGCCCGGGCACGTTCACGGCGACGGCCCCGTCAGCGGCAGTGCCCAGCTGGTTGCGGTTGTCGTCACCCCAGCACCACGCCGAACGAGGTGGGGATGTTCGACACCGCAGTCGGTGCCACGCCGCCGTTCACCTCCGTGGTGCCGTTGCCGATCTGCCCCATGTGGTTCTGCCCCCAGCAGGTGAGACGGCTGTCGGAGGTGAGGGCGCACGACACGCGCCCACCCACGAACAGGTCGGTCGCAGTTATGCCGGAACCAAGCGGCACCTGCACGGGATTGAAACTTTGAACACCGCCATTGGCCAACTCATTTGACCCGCCGGCACCCCAGCACCACACCGTGCCGTTGTCCAGCAGGGCACAGGTGTGCCGCTCCCCCGCCGCAATCTTCACCGCCGTGCGGCCCGCCCCGAACCCGGCGATCTGCACGGGCGTGGTGCTGTCAGAGGAGAGGAACAACGAGTTTCCCAACTGGCCGTCAGAGTTGCCGCCGAAACACCACACGGTGCCGTCGTCCTTGATGACGCAGGTGTGTTCGTCGCCCAGCGCCACCCGGTCGGTGGCGAGGCGTGCCGCAGGACGGGCGACATCAGCGGTGACCGCCACCCCGATGGCGGCGGACACGAACGCTGCGACTGTGAGCGTTCTCCCCCGCGCCACGGGGGAGAGGGTAACTAATCGTTCTGTTCCTGTGCGGCGATTTCGGCGCGCACCGCGTCCATGTCGAGAGCCTCTGCCCTGCCGATGATGTCCTCCAGCACGTGGCCGGGAAGCGCCCCGGACTCGTTGAACAGCAGGATCCCGTCACGGAACATCATGATCGTGGGGATGGACTGGATGCCGCACTGCGCGGCCAGCATCTGCTCGGCCTCCGTGTCGACTTTCGCGAACGTGATCCCGGGGTGCGCCTCGGACGATGCCTCGTACACAGGGGCGAACATCTTGCACGGCCCGCACCAGTCGGCCCAGAAGTCGATGAGGGTGATTCCCTCGCGGGTGATGGTCGCCTCGAAGTTCTCGGCGGTGAGCTGGACTGTGGCCATGGGGGGTTCTCCCGTTCTCGTGGGTCGGTGAAGACGGTATCGGCACCGCGGGCCGCTCGCTGACTGCCACCTGGAACACCGGCGACACCGCGCCGGCCCCGGCAGGCTCACTTGGTGACGGTCACGAGGAAGGTGGTGGACATGGCGGCGTACGGGGCCTTTCTCGCCACCGACACCTTCACCTTGCACGTGCCGGTGGTGGCGGGGGCCACCAGGCGGCCCGCCGAGATGCGGCACCGGCCTGATGTCACGGAGTACGTGCGCGTC
>RFZO01000151.1 GCA_009920715.1 Actinomycetota bacterium
ACCTCGCACCGTCGGCTGCCACGTACCGGGCCCAGTCGGCGTCCGGCAGTGCCGAGTGCACCACTTCCGTCGGGAACTGACCGGATGACGGCACGCCCCGGGTGGAGAGATGCACGATGCCCGCCCCGGCCCGCATCGCCGCGGCGGATGCGAGGGACGCGGCACCCGTCATCCCGGGGCTCCCCGCGATGATCCGCACCGCGTGGGTCCACTTGTGGGCCTGCCGGTCGCGCGGCGGGAGCCACCTGCGGACGTCGGCGGGCTCGACGACGAACATGTCGACGTCGTCAGCAGGGTCGATGCCGACGTCCACGATGTCGATCACGCCGCACACCGAGGGTCCGTCACCGAGGACCATGCCCTGCTTGAGCGCGGCGAAGGTGACGGTGCGGTCGGCCACGAGGACGCCGCCGTTCACTGCACCGGTGAGACCGTCGAGGCCGCTCGGGATGTCGACCGCGAGCACGGGCACGTCGACGACGACCGGTGGTGCCCACGTGCCGCGGAACCCGATGCCGTAGGCGGCGTCGATGACGAGGTCTGCGGTGCGCGGGTCGACAAAGAGGCCGTGCGCCGCATCGGCATCGACGATCGTGACCGACGCGCCCCAGCCGGTGAGTGTGCCCGCGGCGACGCGGCCGTCGTTGCCGTTGTTGCCCTTGCCCGCCACCACCGTGACGCGGCGTCCGTAGCAGCCGTCCATCATCGTCCTGGCCGTGGCGGCGACGGCATGGCCGGCCCGGCGGATGAAGATCCAGGGGTCGTCGACGCCTGCGAGCGCCGCGGCATCCGCCGCGCGCATCTGCCCTGGCGAGACGACGGGAATCACCCCGCAAGCGTAGGCGGGGCATCGGCGAAAGCGAGCGGGACGCCGACCCGCGGTACGGACTAGAGAGCGGCGACGACGGCCATCGCGACTGTCGCCGTGTGCGTGATCGACACGTGCCAGTCGTTGATGCCCAGGCTTCCTGCCAGGTCGAGGGCGCGCCCCCGCACCTGCAGGCGCGGGGCACCCGACTCGGTCCGCACGACGGAGACATCGTGGAAGTCGAACGCCCCGAGTCCCACGCCCATCGCCTTCATCGTGGCCTCGCGCACGGCGAACCGCGCGGCGAGTGACGGCACGGGGTCCTTGGTGTCCCCGAGTGACGCGAGCTCCTCCGGGGTGAACAAGCGCGTGCGCATCGCGGGAGTGCGTTCAAGCGAGACGCGGAACCGTTCGATGTCGACCGCGTCGATCCCCACGCCGCGCATGGTCAGCGTCCGGCGTCGTTGCGCCAGTGGTCGGCGCTCTCGGACACGGGCAGGATGAGAAGGTCGGCGATGGGCACCTCGCCCAGACGGTCCTCGCGGAACGACCCCTCGGTCTCGGTGACCCAGTCGACGAGACGGTCGTACCTGCGGTCGTATCCCTGCAGCACCTGCCGCGCGGCGGCCGGCGGGACCGTGCCGTGGAAGACCACGTGGACGAGCGTGAGCCCCACTGTCTCGGCGCCCTTCACCTCGGGAACGATGATGACGGTGCGGCCGTCCTTGCGCCCCCTCGCGACCAGCACCTGCTGCTCGTCCGCGACACGGCGCTTCGTGCCGACGAGCGAGGAGTTCGTGTCCACGCGCGAGGCGAGGTCGCGGGCGAGACCGCCCCGCTCCACGATGCTGATGGTGGCGGCCGGCGTGCGCGGGTCGCCGTGGATCGCGTAGCGGGTGAATCCTGTGACCGACTCGACGGCACCGTCGAGTGCGGCGAGAACCTTGAGCGTGGCGTACGAGATGTGGTCCCGGGCGGCACCGGCCTCCAGCACCGCGCGCACGAGGACGGCGTCGAGCAGACCCTCCTCGGTGCGCGAGATGCCCACGGTGACGGTCTTGGCCTGGTGCTTGATGGCGTCGACCGGCCTCGTGAGCTCGTCGACCGCGCGGGTCAGCGCGGTGACCAGGTCGTCGAGGAGCACGCCCGGCGTGGCGACCCTTCCGGTCTCGCGCTGGTAGTCGCGAAGGGGTTCGGGCGACGTGACGGTGCGCAGCAGCGACACCACCCGCACCGCGGTGCTGGCCTCGAGGTTGCCGTCGTACTGGCCGGTGCGGAGGCCGGCGAGGAACTCCTGGGCGGCGGGACCGATGCGGCGCTCGACTGCGAGGAGGGCCTCCCCGCCGTTGCCGCCGCGCTCGACCACGTGCTCCACCACCTCGCGCACGCGGCGCAGGGGCACGGCGAGTGCGTCGATGGCGAGTGCCGCGTCGTAGCCGAAGAGGTGGCCGACCATCGCCGAGAGGACGAAGCCGAGGGTGGAGTCAACCTGCGGCACGTGGAGGACCGCCGCTGCCGCCTCGAACTGGGCGCTTCCCTCGGTTGCGATCACGATCGGCACGGCCTTGTGGGCCTTGTAGATGGCGACTTCCTTGGCGACGTCGGTGGAGGTTCCCTCGCCCAGCCCGGCGGCGCACACGAGGATCATCGGTTCGCACGACAGGTCGATGTGCTTCTTGTCCTCGGTGACGTCGCAACTGATCGACTTGTAGCAGAGTTCGGAGAGCTTGATCCTGACCTCGTTCGCGGCCACGGTGTTCGGCCCGTTGCCGACGACTGCCCAGTAGCGGCGGGAGGGCGCGAACCTCGCGGCCGCGGCCGCGATCACGGGACGGCGGGAGAGCACCTCGTCCATGGCGGCCGGCATCTCGGTGAGGGAACGCAGGATGCGGTCGATGCGTGCGGGGTCCGCGCCGGCGAACTGGCCCGCGATCGCACAGGAGAGCACCGCGCCGGCCGCGACCTGCGCGTAGAAGGCCTTTGTGCTCGCCACGCTCATCTCGATGTCACGGCCGTCGGAGGTGAAGTAGGTGCCGTGGGCCTTGGCGGCGAGGTCGCTGGCACGACGGTTCACGATGGCCAGCACCGACGCACCGCGTCCGGCGACAAGGTCGACCGTGCGGTTGGTGTCGGTGGTGGTGCCGCTCTGGCTGACGGCGATCACGAGCATGTCCGACATGTCCTGCTCCATCGCGAACCCGGAGAGCTCGGTGGCGGTGAGGGCGAGCACGTTCACGTCGTGCGGGAGCAGCTCGTTCAGCACCGGCAGCAGCGACGTGCCGGCGACGGCCGCGGTGCCCTGGCCGATAACACGGATGCGCCTGATCGAACCCGATGCCAGGCGCCGCCTGACGGCATCCGGGAACGTGGCCTCGTCCAGGTCGGGGACGAAGAGACCGTTCCTCTCCGTCACGCGGCCGCGGAGGGTCTTGCGGAAACTGCGCGGCGACTCGGTGATCTCCTTGAGCAGGAAGTGGGCGAAGTCCCCGCGGTCGATGTCGCGCGTGGTGACCTCGGCGGTGCGCACGGCGGACTCGCCGACCGGGATCGGGGTGCCGTCGTACGAGGTCATCGACATCCCGCCGACTGTGCCCGCCGTGTCCGCGTCGAGGACCACGATCTGCCCTCGGGACGACGGCCGCGCGGGGTCGACGGGCGTCTCGCCGTCGAGACGCACGAACGAGGATGTCTCCTCGACCACGCCGTACGGCTCGCTCGCCACGATGAACCGGTCCTCGGCGAGGCCGACATAGCAACCCTGCCCGCTCCCGGACAGCGCGAACATCATCCGGCCGGGGTCGGCGGCATCGCAGTACCCCACCGCGACCGAGCCCTCGAACTGGCTGACTGCCGCGCGGAACGCGTCGGCGGAGGCGGTGCCCGGCGTGCGCAGCCTGTCGACGAGTGCGGGTATGACCTTGGCGTCCGTGGTGATGGGATCGGCGAAACGGAGCCCGTGACGCGCCTTGAGGTCGGCGTGGTTGTCGACGTCGCCGTTCAGCACCGCGATGGAGGTGGTGTCGCCGGCGGCACCCAGCTCCTCGCCGGTGACGGGATGGGCGTTCGGCTCGCTGATGATGCCGACACTCGCCCACCGCGTGTGGCCGAGCACGCTCACGCGCGCGCCGGGGACGGCGATTGCCGCGCGCAGGACGTCGTCTGCCGCCACGGCGGCACGCATGTGGCCGGACTGCGCGAGGGCGTGTTCAACGCCATCAAGAATTTCATCGACCATCACTCCATGGGCCAGCGTGGCCTGAAGGTGGTGCCGGAGGATGTCTGGTCGCGTGCCTCCTATGTGCTGTCGGCCAAGATGCTCGATCCGCAGTTCAAGGGCCAGGTCAAGAACGAGCTGATCTCGCGCGATGGCGTGAAGCTGGTGGCGCAGATGGTGCGCGATCCGTTCGAGCTGTGGCTGTCCCAGCATGTCGAGGAGGGGCGCAAGATCGCCGAGCTGGTGATCCGTCAGGCCATGGCGCGCACCCGCGCGGCGCAGAAGGTGGAGCGGCGCAAGTCCAGCGGCGTGGCGGTATTGCCGGGCAAGCTCACCGATTGCGCCTCGGATGATCCGGATCGCAACGAGTTGTTCATCGTCGAGGGCGACTCCGCCGGCGGCTCGGCCAAGCAGGCGCGCGACAAGGAGTTCCAGGCGGTGCTGCCGCTCAAGGGCAAGCCCAAGAACACCTGGCAGGACAATCCCGACACGCTGTACTCGAACAAGGAAATCGAGGCCATCGCGCTGGCCATCGGCATCGATCATCATGCCGCCGGCGACACGGTCGACATGAGCCGGCTGCGCTACAAGCGCGTGATCATCCTGGCCGACGCCGACGTCGATGGTTCGCACATCCAGGTGCTGCTGCTGACCTTGTTCTTCCGCCATTTCCCCAAGCTGATCGATGCGGTGAATGTGTTCGTGGCGCAGCCGCCGCTGTTTCGCATCGATGTGCCGGCCATTGGCAAGGGCAAGCCGGCCCGAAAGCTGTACGCGCTGGACCGGCAGGAGCTCGAGGGCATGGAGCAGAAGCTGCGCGACGAGGGCATTGCCGAAGGACGCTGGGCGGTCAGCCGCTTCAAGGGCCTGGGCGAAATGAGCCCGGAGCAACTGTGGGAAACCACCCTCAACCCGGATACCCGGCGCATGCTGCCGGTGCAGTGGGATGCCATCAATGCCAGCGCCGACAAGGAAGTGTTCGAGATGATGATGGCGCGCGAAAACGCCTCGCAGCGGCGTGAATGGATGGAGACCTTTGGCAACCTGGTGGATGCCGATATTTCTTAAAAGTTGAATA
>RFZO01000152.1 GCA_009920715.1 Actinomycetota bacterium
GGATCGACGCGGTCACTGTGCGGCTCCCTGCGCCGGCGCCACGTCGCCGACGAATGCGCGTTCGCTGTGGTGGGCGCGGAAGCCGAGCGCCGAGTACACGGCCATCGCGGGCTCGTTGTCGGAATCCACGTAGAGCATGGCCGTGACTGCGCCGGCGCCCGCGAGGTGGCGGAGCCCCGCCGTGACGAGGCGCCTCCCGAGACCGCGCGACGCGGAGCCCGGGTGCACGGCGATCGCGTAGATCTCGCCGATCGGTCCCGCCGCGTCGTCGTGCATCTTCGTCCAGCAGAAACCGTCGATGCGCCCGTCGGTGCGGTGCAGGAGGAACCCGGCGGGGTCGAACCAGTCCTCTGCCTCGCGCGAGCGGATGGTGTCGAGCGTCCACCCGCCCTGCTCGGGGTGCGAGGCGAACGCGGCGTTGTTCACGGCCAGCCATTCCTCCTCGTCCCTGCCGGGTGCGAATGCGTCGACGGCGAACCCGTCGAGGATGCCGAGGTGCGCGGGCTCGAGGGGGAGTGGCCGGCGCATCTGCAGCAACCGCCTGCCGGGCCGGAACCCCGCCGCGCGGGCGAGGTCGGCGTGCACGTTGTTGGCCTCGAACACCCACCAGTGGACATGGCCTCCGCCGTCGCCCGCGACGACGGAGATCGCCTCCTCCAGCATGCGCGGGCCGATCTCGGCCATGTCGTAGCGGTGGTGGGGGTGGATGACGATGTCGAGCCCCCAGGATTCGTTGCCGCGGGACACCTGCGCGTAGCCGACGATGTGCTCGTGGCCCTCCTCGCGCACGATGATGCCCGCGTAGCCGCGCCGGCCGCCCTCGCGGAGGTCCACCCACATGTGGTCGCTCATGGGTCTCGTGCCGTCGGCGCGCCACGCGTCGGTCATCAAGTGGTCGACCGATGCCCGTTCGGCGTCGCTCAACTGCCTCCTGACATCGAACGATCGCACGCCGAGAGGGTACCTTCGTGCCGTGGCAAAGCCGAGAACGCCCGCAGGGAGGGCCAAGGAGATCGCACGGCGCCTGGCGGAGCTGTACCCCGGCGCGGAGTGCGAACTCACCCACTCGAACGCGTACGAACTGCTCTCGGCCACCATCCTCTCCGCGCAGTGCACCGACGCGCGCGTGAACATGGTGACGCCGTCGCTCTTCGCGAGGTACCCGCAGGTCGAGTACCTGGCGGCGGCGAACCCGGCGGAACTCGAGGAGATCATCCGCTCCACCGGCTTCTACCAGTCGAAGGCGCGCAACCTGATCGGCATGGCGCAGAAGGTGGTCGCGGACTTCGCCGGCGAGATCCCCAGCGACCTCGACGATCTCGTCACGCTCCCCGGCGTCGGACGCAAGACGGGCAACGTGCTGCGCAGCGTGGTGTTCGACCTGCCGGGCCTCGCGGTCGACACGCACGTCGGCCGGCTCTCGCGCCGGCTCGGCCTCACGGTCGAGGAGGACCCGGTGAAGGTGGAGAAGGTGCTGAACGCGTTCCTGCCGCCGCCGGAGTGGGGCCGGTTCAGTCTCCGGCTGATCCTCCACGGGCGCAGGGTGTGTGACGCGAAGAAGCCCAAGTGCGACATCTGCGAACTGAACGACATCTGCCCCTCCTCGGCACTGCCCACCAGGTCGCAGAAGAAGTAGGTGTGCAGTAGCGTCGGTGCGGTGTCAGAGACCGTCCGTGCCGAGCTCGCCGCCTCCGCGGAGGCGGTGGACCGCTACCGCCAGCGCATCGCGGGCCTGATCGACACGCTCGGCAAGGACTCCGAGGACCTCGCGAGTGCGATGTACGAGGCCGAGCGGGCGCTCCTCTCGGCGCACAGGCTGCTGGTGCGTGCGGAGAAAATCGCCAAGTGACACGGCGGCAGCCCGTTAGTTTGGTCGCATGAGCCGCATCGAACCCCGCGACGCGATCGTGGCGATGTCGAACTACCACTCGCCGCAGGTCGACGTGCCCGTCAGGCTCAACACCAACGAGTCCCCCTTCGCCCCGCCGGCGGCATGGGTGGAATCGCTCGCCGCCATCGCGGCCTCGATCGACTGGAACCGCTACCCGGACCGCGCCGCCGCGGAGCTGCGCGACGAGATTGCCGGACGCCACGGCCTCGACCGTTCGCAGGTGTTCGTGGGCAACGGGTCGAACGAGGTGCTGCAGATGATCCTCCTCGCGTTCGGCGGGGCCGGGCGCACCGTGGCCATGTTCGAGCCCACGTACCAGATGTACGCCCAGATTGCCCGTGTCACCGGCGCCGCCGTGGTCACGGGCGAGCGCCGTCACGACTTCACGCTTGACCCCGCCGAGATCGAGCGCGTGATGAGCCGCGACACGCCGGCCGTCACGTTCCTGTGCAACCCGAACAACCCGACCGGCGTGGTGGAGCCGCGATCGAACCTCGAGGTGCTCCTCGAGCGCGCCCCCGGGCTGGTGGTGGTGGACGAGGCATACGCGGAGTTCTCCGACTGGACGGCGGCCCCGATGGTGCGCGACGACCTGCCGCTCGTCGTCACGCGCACCTTCTCGAAGACGCTCTCGCTCGCGGGCCTCCGGGTGGGGTACGTGCTCGGGCCCCGCCGCGTCATCGAGGCACTCGAGATCGCCGCCCTCCCGTACCACCTCGACTCGTTCAAGCAGGCCGCAACCCTCGCCGCCCTCGGGCACACCGACGAGATGACCGCCCGGGTGACCCAGATCAAGGAGCAGCGCGCGCGCATCAGTGAGGAGCTCGCCGCCCTCGGGTGCGAGGTCTGGCCGAGCGGGGCGAACTTCGTGCTGTTCAGACCGTCGTCGGGCGATGCGGCCTCCGTGTGGCAGGGACTCCTCGACCGCGGGGTGCTCGTGCGCGACTGCAGCGGGTGGCCGAGGCTCGCGGGGTGCCTCCGTGTCACCGTCGGCACGGAGTCCGAGAATTCGGCGTTCCTGCTGGCGATGGGCGAATTGTCCGCCTGAACCGTCGCGGGAGGGGCGAGAATGGGCGGATGGCCCGCACCGCCCAGCGCACCCGCAGCACCAAGGAGACGTCCATCGAGGTTGCCATCAACCTTGACGGCTCCGGAACGGGTGATGTCTCCACCGGCATCCCCTTCTACGACCACATGCTCGACCAGCTGGCGCGCCACGGCGGGTTCGACCTGACCGTCCGCGCCACGGGCGATCTCCACATCGACACGCACCACACGGTCGAGGACGTCGCCATCACCGTGGGCGAGGCGCTGCGCGACGCGCTCGGCGACAAGGCGGGCGTGCGCAGGTTCGCCAGCGGTGCCTTCCCGCTTGACGAGGCTCTCGTGGAGGTGGCGCTCGATCTCAGCGGCCGTCCGTTCGTGGCGTGGAACGTGGAGCTCCCCGAGTGCCTGCCGCTCGGCAACCCGGCGTTCGACCCGTCGCTCGCGGAGCACGCGGTGTCGTCGCTGGCGACTGCGGCCAACATCACCCTGCACGTGAACCTGCGCGCGGGTCGCAACGTGCACCACATCATCGAGGCCACCTTCAAGGGTCTGGCCCGGTGCCTGCGTGACGCAGTGCGCGTCGAGTCTGCGGGGGTGCCCTCCACCAAGGGCGTCCTTTCGTGACGCGCACGCGCGTCGCGGTCCTCGACTACGGCATCGGCAACCTCCGGTCGGCCCAGAAGGCGCTCGAGCACGTGGGGGCCGATGCGGTCCTCACCGACGACCCGCAGGTCGCCGCCTCGGCCGATGCTGTCGTGCTGCCCGGTGTCGGCGCCTTCGGTGCGTGCATGGATGCCCTCCGTGCGAGCGGGCTGGAGCCCGCGGTGCGGGCCGCGGTGGCAAGCGGCAGGCCGTTCATCGGGATCTGCGTGGGCATGCAGATGCTGTTCGACGCGAGCGACGAGGACCCGGGCGCGACAGGTCTCGGCATCATCCCGGGCCGCGTGAGGTTCATCCCCGAGGGTGTGACGCGGCCGCAGATGCAGTGGAACCGGCTGAACGTCACCTCGGACGACCCGATGTTCGCCGGGCTCGGTGACGCGCCGTGGATGTACTTCGTGCACTCGCTGCACGGTGTCCCCGACGACCCGGCGGACGTGGTGGCCACCGTGCGCTACGGCACGGACCTCAACGTCGCGTTCCGGCGGGGCAACGTGTTCGCCGTGCAGTTCCACCCGGAGAAGTCGGCGTCCGCCGGCCTCGCACTTCTCGCCAACTTCGTGGGGGCGGCCCGGTGATCCTGTACCCGGCAATCGACCTGCTCGACGGGGCGGTGGTGCGTCTGCGCCAGGGCGAGTACGGGGACTCCACCGTGTACGGCGCCGACCCGCTCGCGGTGGCCGAGGGTTTCGTCGCCGCCGGCGCTGCATGGGTGCACATGGTCGATCTCGACGCCGCCAGGTCGGGCACCGGCCGCAACCGCGCACTCGTGTCGCGTGTCGCCGCCGCGCTCGCGGGACGGGCGCAGGTGCAGGTGGGCGGCGGCGTGCGGACGCTGGATGACGCCCGCGAACTCCGCGACGCCGGGGTGGCGCGGGTGGTCATGGGTTCGGCCGCGGTGAACGACCCCGGCCTCGTCGAGAAGGTGTCGCATGTGGTCCCCGTGGCCGTGGGTCTCGACCACCGTGCGGGCAACGTGGCCACGCACGGATGGACCGAGTCGTCGGGACGGATGGTGCTCGACATCCTGGGGGACTACCCGTCGGCCGCCGCGTTCGTCATCACCGACATCTCCCGCGACGGGATGCTCACCGGACCGGATGTCGAAGGTCTCGTCGCCGCCGCGGCGGCGACCACGGTCCCCGTCATCGCGAGCGGGGGCGTGGGCACGCTCGACCATCTCCGTGACCTGGCCGCCGGTCCCGGCATCGAGGGGGTCATCGTGGGCAAGGCGATCTACGAGAACCGCTTCACGGTGGCCGACGCGATCGGGGTTCTCTCATGAGCCCGGACATCGTCGCCCGCGTCATCCCGTGCCTCGACGTCACCGACGGTCGCGTGGTGAAGGGCGTGAACTTCGTCGACCTGCGCGACGCCGGAGACCCGGTGGAGCTGGCGGCGCGGTACGACGCGGAGGGTGCCGACGAACTGGTCTTCCTCGACATCACCGCGTCGTCGGACGGGCGCGACACCATGCTCGACGTGGTGGCCCGCACGGCGGA
>RFZO01000153.1 GCA_009920715.1 Actinomycetota bacterium
CGACACGGTCGCCGCCCTGCGGCGTCATCGCGATGTCGAGGACGCCCTGCGGGTTCACGCGTTGCTTGAGCACCTCGACGACCTGCCCGAGGACGGCGTCCGCGGGCTGGTTCTCGGGAACCTTCACCGAGTAGACGAGGCTGACGCCGCCCTGCAGGTCCTTGCCGAGCCGGACGTCCTTGACCGCGAGTTCCCAGATGCAGAGCCCGCAGAGCGCGGCGACCGCGAGGAGCTTCAACCAGACGTTCTTCATGTTCGCTTTCCAGTTCTGTCGTGCGCGCCGATCGGACGCTCAGTCGCCGGCGGTCGATTCCTTCAGCACCGCCTCGATCTTCGAGCGCGCCACCGTGATCTTGGTGTTCGAGTTCTCGTCGACCTTGAGGACGACGACGTCGGGCTTGATCTCGACCATGCCGAGTAGTTGCAGGTCGGGACCGTCGATGGTGACCATGATGACCTCCCGGCGGTCGGGGGCCTCGGACGGTGCGGGTCCTTCGACGGTGTCCCGCGCCGTCACCCACGCCTCGCTCGCGGACACGACGTACCGTGCCCCGACCGTCTCGGACAGGCTGCGGACGGCGTCGGCCGCCGTGCCCGCGTCGACGCCTGGGAGGGCGGGGACATGGACGAGGCGGTCGTCGGGCATCACGAGGATGAACGACATCGGGACCTGAAGCCCCTTCTCGAGACGGAAGGCCATCGAGGCCTCCAGGATGTTGTCGAACAGGGTGCGGGCGGCGGTTCGGTTCATTTTGTACCTCTCTACTCGTCATCGTTGTGGGGTTCGGCGAACCGACCGTGGGCGGGGACGGTCACGAACCGCGCCCGCTCCGTCCCGACGAGGACGGCGGCGGCGAGGGCGTTCCCGTACACCGCGCCGAGGTCCAGGCCCGTGGCGTGGGGGAACTCGACGGGCTCCGAGCGGTCGTGGAACGGCTGGTGCCCGAAGTAGGCGTGCCCGAAGCGACCGTCGTAGACGTCGGCCCAGTAGCGGTCGGCGTCCGTCTCCGCGCCCAGGACGACCATCTTCCCCTCGGGGTTGACGTACCGCACGCGGTACACCAGTTCGAGGTTCTTCCGATCGCGGCCCGACAGGCCCTCCGTGCTGGCGGGCAGGGCCGCGTGGGTCGGGAGGATGCCCGCGTGGATGACCACTGCGCCGTGTTCGGGGAGGTGGAGGACGGGCACCGCCGTATCGAGGAAGGCGATGTCAGCGTCCGTCAGCCCGTCGGCGGCGGCGTGCAGTTCCTCGAGGCGGGCCATCGGGTTGGCCTTGCCCGTGCGGGCGGCCTCCGCTTCGTTGCGGCGGAACCGCTCGTGGCGTTCCTCGTGGTTCCCCCGGACGAGGGTGACGCGCACCCCCGCCTCGCGGAGTTCGCGCAGGACGCGCACCGCGCCCGCGCAGTCTGGACCCTTGTCCATGAGGTCGCCGACGCTGACGACGTGGTCGTCGCGGGCGACATCGACGTTGGCGAGGAGGTCCTCGAGTTCCCGGCGCATCCCGTGGACGTCGCCGATGATGATGGTGCGGGTCATGCGGGCCTCTGGTTCACTCGTGGTACACCGACGGGGTGCGGGGTCGGACCCCCGCACCCTCAGATTTCGACCGTGGTGACGCACCCGGCCCCGTTCACGAACCGGATGCCCATCTCCTCGACCTGCCGTCCACCGTGCTCGTGGATGTGCCCGAACAGGTGGGCGACGACCCGGTGGGGCCGCCAGGTGAGGGCGGTCGTCAGGGGGCTGACGCCCCCTCCGTGCCCGTGCGCGCCCATGCCGTCGTCGTCGAGGATGCCTGCGGGCGGGGCGTGCGTGAGGAGCACGGTCGGGTCCGCGTCCATCGCCCGGTCGACCACCTCGGACAGGTCGTGGGCCTCACCGACCCACTCCCCGTCCATGTAGGGGATCTCCCGGAACCCGGCGAACCGGTGTCCGTCGATGTCCACGGGCTGGTTGGCGACGTCGTGGACGGCACCCGCGTACCTCGACATCCGCAGCATCCCTGCGAGGCTGACGAAGTCGTGGTTGCCGCCGACCCACAGGACGGGCCGACCCCCCAGCCGCCGCATGATGGACGGCCCCCTGTGCCGCCACCACCGGATCTGGTGTCCGACCTCGTCCTCGGCGACGATGCGTCCCGCCGGACCCCGACCCCGGTTGGGGAAGAAGTCGCCGGTGATGGCCCACACGTCGGGGAGCTCGATGCGCTCGAGCTTCTCGTACCGTCCGTGCAGGTCACTCGCGTGTCCGATCTTCATCGTTCCACTCCGCAGGGTATGGGTACACCGGCCGGGACGGTGTCGGACCTGCGGTGGCGTCACTATCTGATTGGTAGGTCCGACAAGGGTGCGCTGTGGTGTATCCGCTGTCCTCCACGGAGCCTGAGATGCCCACGACTTTCCCTGCCAGTGCCGATGCCTGGCAGATATACGCCCCCGAGACCCCGGCGGAGCGCGTCGCCGTCCGGGCGGCGGTGAAGGAACTGAACGCCGGGGTTCGGGCCGCCGCCGCCGATCCCGCCCTCCGCGCCGCCATCAAGGCCGCGAAGAAGGCGGGGAAGGACTCCTGGGGCGACATTGACCGACACCGCCTCGAGAAGTCCCCCGAGTGGGGGGTGCTGCGTCGGGCATACTTCACAGCCTTCCGCACGCACATTTCGCCCGTCCTCAGCAAGTACGCCGAGTACGGGGCGACGGACCCGGAACCCTACCACGTCGCGTCGGACACCTTGAACGGGATGGTCCTCGACTCCATCGGGGTCATGGACGCCTTCGGGCGTCGGTGGTTGAGGTTCGACCGATGAAGCCCGCATACGCCGCCATCATGCTCGACGACCCGAATGTCCTCCTCCGGTGGTGGGAGTCCCACGTCGGCGAGGTGCTGCCGAGGCGCATCGCGCACCACATGACGATCAAGTTCCACCCGTCGGTGGACGAGGTGGCCGCGTTGCCCCTGGGTGAGCCCGTGACCCTCGATGTGGTCGGGTATGCGGGCGACGTCGAGATCCAGGCGGTCGTCGTACGGGCGCACGGCATCGCGTCGGCGAACCGCATCCCCCACGTCACCGTGGCCACGGACGGGGTCACGCCGCCCGTGAAGTCGAACGACCTGTTGGAGCGGGGGCCAGTGACGCCCGTCAACGGCCCTCGCCTGACGGGTCGAGTCGGGTTCTTCGCCCGGGAACGCGAGTGGTACTCGTTGGACGACCTGGTTCGGACGGCGTCCGTCCGCGTTGCGTTGAGGAACGCCGACCCCGTGCCGCCCACCCCCGTCTACCACGCCGGGGTCATGGGTCCGAACGTGACGTACACGTCGGGCAACCCGACCCACCTGACCAATGGGGAGAGGTGGAGATCCCAGGTCGTCAAGGTGGACACCACACGCGGCACTGTCGATTTCGACATGTCGTGGAATGGGGGCATGAACCGACGACAGGGGCTGCCCAATAACCACCAACGGTCGCAGACCTACGTCATCCCCTCCGGCGACACGGCGTTCCGTGGGATGTCGAACACGCAGGCGGTCAAACTCCTCACCCACCTGATGCGGGTGGATCCTCGCGTCACCCCCGATTTCCGCATCGTGAATTCGGAGCGGTACCGCGGTCGCACCGTGGGGGACGTCGCAGGCGACCCGCGCGACGTGGACGTCGCCATGACGGGGCGCGGGCGGGCCGGTATGCCGACCCCGTTGGTCGTGTACCACGGCACATCGACGATGCGGGCGAAGACCATCCTCAAGGAAGGGTTCGTGCCCGGCAGGCAGCGGTTCGAGTACCCGGACCAGGTGCCTGGGTACACCAACCGCAACGTGTACCTCACGGTGAACCCCGAGGACGCGGAGAACTACGCGACCCGTCAGGCCATCTTCGACAAGTCGAACGCGGCGGTCCTGCGGGTGACCATCCCGCCCGATGAACTCGGGAACATCGTGTTCGACGAAGACATGGCGTCGGGGTGGGTGCCGTTGAAACGCGAGTATGTGCTGACGGTCGCCGACCCAAACCAGTTCAACGGTCTACGCACGGGTGAGACCTACGTCCTGAAGGACGAGGTACACGCAGGCACCCTATTCCGTCGGATGATGTCTGGGGCGTACGCGGACACCGAGGACTTCCGTGCTTTGGTCGCAGATGTTCACGACCCGAAGAAGTACCTGAAGAACAGCCTCCGTGCGGGCCTGGTGACCTACGCCGGCCCCGTCCCCGCGTCGTGGGTCGAGATGTACCGGTCGTACCCTCGGGTCAAGTACCCGACCGAGGACCGCCTGAAGTTCGACGAGTACCAGCGCATCCGCCGCGAAACCCAAGAGAAGATGGTACGGCACGTCGCCAACAGGAGTCTCCGATGAAAGACAAGCACCTCGACATCCGCATCCGACAGTGCCTCATCCTGGCCGAGGCGTCGGGGTGCCCGCGCCGCAAGTTCGGCGCGGTCCTGGTCGACCCCGGGCGCAACGTCGTCCTCGCCGACGGGTACAACGGGGGTCCACGCGGACAGGAGGGTTCCCTGTGCCGTGGGACTTGGTGCGAACGTGACGGGGTCAAGTCGGGCACGATGATGGAGCTCGGGTGTCACCACGCCGAGTCGAACGTCATCGCGAACGCGGCGGCGAACGGGGTGCCGACGCACGGGTCGTGGCTCATCGTCACGGGGGAACCGTGCCCGATGTGCGCGAAGATGATGCACCACGCCGGCGTGGTGTGCGTCGTCGTCGTGCGGGGCGGGTACGCGGGTGGCTCCGCCGGTGTCGAATACCTCGAGCGCGTCGGGGTCAAGGTCGTGTACCGGGACGGCCCGCAGGACCCGCGTGGCGGTGCAACCTACGAGATGACCTGACCGACCTATATCGGGCAGGCGAAGTCGGCGGGGGCGTACCGCAACCACAGGGCGCGCACCGTGTCCGCAGGGCACCGCGCCGCGATGCCCCTGATCTCCACCATGTGGTCGTGGCCCGCGACGTTCGTCGCGTAGGAGTCACTCAGCATGTGCCACCAGTCGTGGCGGGAGAGTTCCCGCTCGAGGTGGACGACCGAGTCGG
>RFZO01000154.1 GCA_009920715.1 Actinomycetota bacterium
GGCGGCTCCGGTGGAACGTCACGAGTTTGACCGGGGTCACCGCCCTGGTCCCCCCCCTGCCCCTGCATCGCCTGCTGAGCCTGCATCTGCTGCATGAGCATCTGCATCTCCTCGGGCGACTCCGGCTGCCCGATGTCCTTGGGGTCGATCCCCATCAACCGGGCAATGCCATAGAACAACTGCATCGGGCCGTTGGGCATCGGAATGCCCATCTGCATGCCCATCTGCGCGAGCTGCATGCGCTTCTGGATCTGCTCGTCGCGCGACAGGATCATCGAGATCCCGCGCGCTTTCACCTTGAAGGGCGCCGACAGCACCCGGTAGCGCAGGATCGGGTCCGCAAGGTTCGGCGGGGCACCTTCCTGCGCCATGATCGCCTGCAGTTCCGGGTCGGACGTATCCGACAAGAACTGCATGGTGAGCTCGTAGGCCAGCTGCACGGCCGGCTCGAGGTCGCGGCTCTCAAGCGTCCGGGCTAGGTTCTCGACATTCTCCTGCCCGCCGGCCATGGCCTGCTTGATCTCGAACGCCGTCGGCCGACCCTTGGCCGTCGGTTTGCCGGCCATGAGATCGCGCATGCCGGTTGCGTCGTCGATGCCCTGCTGCAGCCACTGGATTACCGGCCAGGCGTCGTTCGGCACGGACTGGATGCGCACCTGCTCGGCCGCGCCGTCGCGCCCGCGGATCAGCATGCCGGGATGCACGGACTCGAACTCGAACGGCTCGTCCAGCTTGGCGTTGTCCACCCGCACGATCGGCAGGACGGACAGGGTCGTCGAGTCGAGGATCTCGTTGGCGAGGTTGTTCAGCTCGACCTGCATGCTGGCCGCTGCGGCCACCATGGACCGGCCCCACAGGCGCCCGCGCACGGGGATCGGCGTCGTCCAGATGTACGGCTTGCGCCCGGTGTAAAGCGGGTTCGGAGAGCAGGCGATCACCGTGCGCTTGTTCGCGACGACGACCTTCCAGTTCTGCAACGCAAGCCGGCCGTCCTTCGTGTACAGGTTGCCGTGGTAAATCTGCAGCAGGTGCCGCTTGCGGTGCGGGCCGGGCGCCTTGAACGTCAGCCCGGTCTCGCGCATGCGGTAGTCGGTCTCAAGGTCATAGGCGACCGGCGAGCCGATGTCGTCGACCGAGTCGTAGATCCCGGCCATCGCACCGTCGCGCAGCTCTTCCTCGTCGACCGCGACCTCTTCGACGACCCACTTGGCATCTTCGAAATGCCTGGCATACGGGTCCGGGTACATGGACAGGACCGGGACCTGCTTGATCTTCAGCCCGTTCCTCGGCCGCGGCGCCGACTGCACCACCGGGAACGTCTGCGGCATCCCGGTCATGGGGTCGACCATGCCCGTCGGGATGTCCGTGATCTGCGGGCCGCGCTCGATCCAGTCGTCCCAATAGATCTTGAGACACCCGGACCCGAGCAGAAGACCCTCCTCGAGGGCCTTCATGTACTCGTCGACAAACTGCCCGCGCTCGAGCTCGTAGCGGAGCACCTTCTCGATGAACCTGACCTGTGCCGACACGTACTCGTAGGTCGGGTACTCCTCAAGCATGAACCACGACCCGGGAGCATCCAGCAGGGCACCCTTCACCAGGGACTTTGCCAACTCCACCTTGTTGAAGATCACCGGGACGAAGATGTCCGCCTGCCAGTCGGCCTTGCTGCCCGCGTCGAGCGGCCGGCGGTTCAAATAGAGGTCGGTGTAGTTCCGCCACTCTTCCTCGAGGCCGCGGCGGGCGTCTTTGCAGGTGGACACGCACTGCTGCACCCAGTCGACAATGCCCTTGTCGGTAAGCTTGGTGACCGCCTCGGGGTCCACCAGCCCGGGCAGGTCGCCTGGGCGGCCCATCGAGAGCCAGT
The DNA here is from genome assembly GCA_009920715.1 of Actinomycetota bacterium. Taxonomy (GTDB): domain Bacteria; phylum Actinomycetota; class Acidimicrobiia; order Acidimicrobiales; family Ilumatobacteraceae; genus UBA2093. The sequence goes on from RFZO01000154.1 coordinate 1,868, forward strand.
TGGGAACGGGAAAAGGCGACGTCGGGGACGCCTGCAGCGCCTGAGTGGGATCCGACTGTCCTTGCGGGGCAGAGCCCGGCGGAAACTCCAACTATCTCCCGTTCGGCAGCATCGCGTTCACCAACGCCCGCTGCAGAGGCGTCAGCCTGTTCAGATCCAATGTCGCAGCCGGTGCCACCGGCGCAGGCGTCGAGAACGTCGGCGTCGGAGGCATCGGCATCGTCAAAGCGGGCGGACCATAGGTCCCCTGCAATTTCACCGCAACACGCTCTGCCAGCATGTCCACGAGCTCGGGCGTGACCAGCACTTCCGGCGGCGGAAGTGATGTCACATGCGTCACGTCACTTGCCTGCACCGCAGACAGCAACCAGGACACGAACTCCTCCTGGTCGGGCACCTCGAGGTACCCGCGCATGGCCGCCAGCACGCCAGGTGCCGACACGACCCGCTGGATGCGCTCGCGCTCGTCGTCGTAGGCTTCCTGCGCATCCGCGTAGCCGCGGGAGTAGGCGTCGTTGCCGATGTCGATCCAAAGCCGCCCAAGCCAGACCCGCAGCTCCTTCTGGTCGACTAGGACAAGCCCCCGCTTCGCCGCCTCATGTTCCAGGCCGCCCGGTAGCCCATGGGCGCCCCGTTGCGGATCCCCAGTGTCTGCCTGTTTCCGCGGGCGTCCCCGGCGAGCTTTGGCCGGCGGTAGCTCTCGGCGAGACTGTTCCCCCGGTATACCGACGGGTCCGTCGCGTTCTGGAACCGCCGGTACGTCAGCCCCGGGTAGCCCGTCAGGTAACGCAGACAATCCACGAAATCCTTCGACTTCTGCTTGTAGTGCCAGGCTTTCGTCTGCTTGTGCGGGTCCCAGACGAATGTCTGCAGCGCCCATAGTGGCCCCTCTTTCATGTTTGCGACGCTGCGCGTGAACCGCAGCTTGGAAATCGACCGGTCGGACACCGGGTGGTACCGAGGCATCAGCCAGTCGCGGAGGTTCGCGATGTCCGCGTCCATCGTCTCCGACTGCTGCACCGACGGCACGTAGAGCAGCCCGAACTGCCGGAACCGGTCGAAGAACGTCTCCCGGGTCTCCATGTCCACCTGGAACGCCCCGCCTCGAGCGTCCATGATGCACAGGTCAGGCTCGTGCGGCAGCATCTTGCGCTCGGCCTTCACGCCCTTGGCCATCTCCGAAAAAGCCCCGGGAGGCACCCGCGCTGCCCACACCACGTACCAGTAGTCCTCGGGGTCCACGGCGGCCCAGATGATGTGCAGGCCGCGGCGACCGCTGGGGTCGCAAACCTCGACGATCGGCCAGCCGCGCGGGTTGGAAACCTTCTCGCTCACCGCTTGATCCGTGCCTTGTCGAGCTCCGGCCGGTATTGCGGGTTCGACCGGCCCGCGCACGTCGAGCAGTAAAGCAGCGCCCAGCGGATCACCCGCTTGCACCTCGGGCACTCGTGTTTCACCGGCGGCGCCGGGCGCAGCGACACGATCTTCACCAGAGGTCGCCCACGACGTGCAGCTGCTCGGACAGGTTCCCGAACGCCAGATCCGATACGTTGAAGAACTCGCCGCGCTCGCGCACCGCGCGCTCCTCGGGAGGCAACGACGCCAGGTAAGCCACGATGTAGGCGTGCGGGAGGTAGCCGCCGTAGCAGTCGGCGCAGTTGTCGTGCATTTTCCCGCCGAAGACATCCGCGAACTCGTTCATCGGGTCGTCGTCGTCCTGGGCGGGCATGACGATCATGTCCCGCACCCAAGCCTCCCGCAGCGGGGTCGCTGTCAGCCAGATCCAACCCTTCTTCGCGATCGTCCCGCGGCGCACGGCGTTGAACACTGCCTGCGGCGGCGGCTCGTCGAACCACACGCCGTCCCACGTCGGGCCCTCGAAACTGGCCGGGTCCTGCTCGTAGGACTGCACGTGGATCTCGGCACCCGAGCGCAGGTAGATGATCTCGGGCAGCTTCGTGCCGGCGTTCTTCTTAGGCGGCCGGGACTGCATTTCCTGGGTCAGGTATTCGTTCACCTTCGGGAAGATCGTCTTGGCGATGACCGTGTTGAAGCTCTCGGCCACCATCAGGTACCGCTGCCCGCGGCAGTCCAGGCGCTCCCACGACGCCGGAATCGTCCCGCCCAAAGACGGCGGAAACGTCCCCAGCGCACCCGACAGCAGCCGGATGGCGCCGCAGGTGGTCTTCCCCATCTGATTCCCGCCGATGGCCGCCAAGATCTGCTTCTTCGACGCAAACCACGGCCGCTGGTGCTCGAGCGGCTTGAACAGCGCGAACCGGCCCCGGCGGTGCGTGTCCGCCAGCTGATCGGTCGCCTTCTTCTTCAGCGCCGCGAGCTCGGCCGTGGACAGCGTGCCGAGGTCCAGCGAGGCATCCTTCACTGCCGAAGCAGCCTCGGCGTCGGCTGCACGATGGGCGACTTCTCCACCATCGTGATCCCAAGCACCCGCTGCATGAAATCCGGGTTCGCGGTCATCCGCAGCTGCGGGTGTACCGACTGCAGGATTGCCAGCAGGATCCCGACCGCCTCGCCCAGGGCATGCACCTGCTGCCCGATCGGCAACCCGTTGGGCACCTCGAGCAGCCCCTTCAGCCCCACCACTTCCCGCTCAAGCAGTTCGAGCTTGTCCTTCAGCGCAATCCCGTCATCCGACATGACCGGCGGCAAGATCACGCAGCGCTAGATCACCGCAAGGCGTTTTTTCGCCGCCCTCGGCACATAAGGCCGGCGCCCGGGCTTCACCCGCTGCCGATTGTGCGACCGCCGGTAAGGCGACAGCCGGCCCATGTCGAGCACCTGCTTCTTGGCCCTAAGCCGGTCGACGAAGTCCCAGACCACCTCGGGCTGGATGTCCAGCTCCTCGCAGACATCCAAGAAGCACATCGCATCTTCGTCCTTCGGCACCTTCCCCCGAAACCAGTCCAGTGCGCTCTTGTAGATCCCCCAGGTCACCGCACTCGATTGGTACGCCGGGTCCCCATGCATCGACGGCGTCCGCCTCCCCGCATGCCAAAGCGCAACGTCGTTGATCGCCCGAACCAACACCGCCACCCACAACATCCGCTCCGGCGACCCAATCCCATCCAACAACGACAGCCAGTGCAGGTGC
>RFZO01000155.1 GCA_009920715.1 Actinomycetota bacterium
CACCGATGACCGCCACGATGTGCCGGTGATCGGACGACCCCTTGGTCTCCAGGTCGCGGTCGCGCGCCACGGCGAGCCCGTGTGCATAAGAAAGGACAGTGGAGGCGTGGCTGTTCTCGATGAAGTCGTGACGGCTCTCCTCGCGGCTGGGGTAGCCGCTGATGCCGTCCGTCTGGCGAAGCCGGGCGAAACCGGCCTGGCGCCCCGTGAGGATCTTGTGCACGTAGGCCTGGTGCCCCGTGTCCCAGAGAATCGGGTCCTGCGGGCTCTCGAACACGCGGTGCAGGGCGATGCTCAGTTCCACCGCGCCGAGGTTGGAGCCCAGGTGCCCGCCCGTGTTGCTGACGGCGTTCACGATGAACTCGCGGATCTCGGCCGCCAGGTCGTCCAGCTGGTCCGCGGGGAGGGCCCGCAGGTCTGCGGGGTCCTGGATGCGGGGGAGCAACGCCATAGCGGTGTTCACGCTATCCCCGCGGGGGTTTGGGGGTCCCATGTCGTGGTGTGACGGGGGTTTCCCCGCACTGTCTCGCATCCGTCTCGCTGCCCGGGACTGGTTCGGGTGCCCCTGTTCGGTGTCAGTATCGGTGCATGGCACAGGACATCTTCGATCTCACCGGCAAGGTCTCGCTCGTCACCGGCGGGAACGGCGGCATCGGGCTGGGCATGGCGCTCGGCCTTGCCGGCCGCGGCAGTGACATCGTGATCTGGGGGACGAACCCCGCGAAGAACGCCTCCGCCCGGGCGGAGCTGGAGACGTTCGGCGTGCGCGTTCTCGACATCATCTGCGACGTGGGTGACAGGGTGGCCGTCGAGGCGGGCAGGCCCCGTCGTTCGTGGGGATGACGAACGAGGAATGGGAGCGCGTGATGCGGGTGAACCTCGACGGTGCGTTCCACACCGCGCAGGCCGCGGTGCGCCACATGGTCTCGCGCGAGGGCGGGGGCTCCGTGGTGTTCACCACGTCCGGCAGTGCGTACTACGGCCAGCAACGCGGCCAGCACTACGGCGCGTCGAAGGCGGGCGTCATCTCCATGATGAAGGCGATCGCGGTGGAGCACGCCAGGCACGGCATCAGGTGCAACGCGGTGCTGCCCGGCTGGATCGAGAGCGACATGACGGCCGGCGCCCTCTCGTGGGACAAGTTCGTGGAGAAGGTGCTGCCCCGCGTGCCGTTGCGGCGGTGGGGCACGAAGGAGGACTTCAGCGGCATCGCCGCGTACCTCGCATCGGACGCGTCGCGCTACCACACCGGTGACGTCATCACGATCGACGGCGGGTACCACTCCTTCTGACCTTCTCGTCGTTCGGTGTTCGGTTTGTCGAACGCGAACGTCAATGCCGGAACCTGCCCCGCCGTTCGGGATGTCGAACGCACCGCCGAACGGCGCAGGTGGTCGACCGACCGGCGCAGTCAGTCGACTCAGCCGGCGGGGTGCGACAGTTTCGCGAGCGCGAACTTCCGGTCGAGACGACGCTGGTTGTACTGGTGCATCCAGTTGCCCACGACGAACCCGGCGGCGAGCACGATGAGCCCGCCCACGCCGTCGATCCAGAAATGGTTGCCCGTCACCACGATGCAGAACAGGGTGAGTGCGGGGTAGAGAAGCACCGCCGCGCGCGTCCATCGCTTCCGCACCAGCGGCCACATCCCGAAGGCACACCATGACGCCCACCCGATGTGCAGCGACGGCATTGCTGCGTACTGGTTGGAGCTGCGGGCCACCGCGCCGTCGCTGAAGTCCCACGGACCGCCGTAGACATCCAGGGTGTCCACGAACCCAAAGTTTGTTGCCCCGTTGTAGTTGCGGGTCTCGTGGGCGATGCAGGCGCCGCCGTATGTGATCTCCCCGGCCACGGTGCCCGGGCACGGGGCATCGAGCAGGCGCGGCGGCATCAGGGGGAACAGGGCGAACCCGATGATGGCGAGGCCCGTCATCGCCGCGAGCGCGTTGCGGAAGAGGGGGAACACGTCCTTGCGCCTGCGGAACAGCACGAAGAACACACCGAGCGTGACCACGAAGTGGGCGGTGCCGTAGAAGGTGTTCATCGCCTGCAGGAACCACTTGTGGACGAGGAACCACTCCTGGATCGTCTCCTCGTGGTACAGCCCCAATGCCCTCTCGATGCGGATCACCTTCATCGCGTTGTTGAACGCGTTCATGGGAATGTCGGTGCCGCTGATGCGGATGGACCCGAAGCGGTTGCGGGTGAGCGAATAGACGAAATAGAAGGTGCCGATGATGAGGAATTCCTTCGCGAGCCGGGTGCGGTGCTCGCGCGTGAGCTCGGCGGACTCGTCTTCCATCGCGGTCAAGACTAGGTGGCGGTGCGGACCCGGGGGCGCGAGGGGCGCAGGCCGAAAGTAGGCTGTGGGGCGTGAGCATCGTGGATCTGGCCCAGGAATTCGACACAGGACTTCTGTCCCGTGTCCTCGACAGGGGCCGGTCCACCGGCGCCGCCTTCTCCGAGGTCTTCATCGAGGACCGGCGCAACGTGTCAGCCAGCCTCGACGACGGAAAGGTCGAGTCCGTCAGCAGCGGCCGCGACTTCGGCGCCGGCATCCGCGTCATCAACGGCGACACCACCGGGTACGCCCACACCGCCGACCTCTCCGAGCGGGGTCTGATGGCCGCGGCAGACGCCGCGGCGGCGGCCGCCAGCCGCGGGGACGGCGGCAAGCACGTGGTTGCTCTCGGCCCAGTGACGCGCCAGAAGGTGAACCACGTCCGGGTTGTGCCGTCGGACGTGCCGAAGGCACGCAAGATCGAACTGCTGATGATCGCGAACGACGCGGCCCGCGGCACCGACTCCTCCATCGTGCAGGTCAGCGCCGGCTACAGCGACTCCACCCGGCGCATTCTCGTGGCCAACTCCGACGGCATCCTCGCCACCGACGAGCAGGTGCGCACGCTCTTCCGTCTCTCCGCGGTCGCCAACGGCGACACCGGCCTGCAGACCGGGTACGACTCGCTCGGCCACACCATCGGGTTCGAGTTGTTCGACGAGGAGAGCGTGGCGGAACTCGCCGCCCGCGCCGCACGCCAGGCGGTCACCAAGCTGAAGGCCCGGCCGGCGCCCTCCGGCGCGACGCCTGTCGTCATCAAGCGCGGCTCCGGCGGCGTGCTCTTCCACGAGGCGTGCGGCCACGGGCTCGAGGCCGACCTCGTGGCGCGCGGTGCGTCCGTCTACGCCAACCGCGTGGGCGAGCTGGTCGCCAGCCCGCTCATCACGCTCGTCGACGACGGAACCATGTCGCGCGAGTGGGGTGCCATCGGCATCGACGACGAGGGCCACCTCAGCCAGCGCAACACGCTCATCGAGAACGGCGTGCTCACCGACTACATGTGGGACTACATCCGCTCGCGCAACGAGAACCGCCCGCAGAGCGGCAACGGCCGGCGCCAGAGCTACGAGCACCTCCCGATGGTGCGCATGACCAACACATTCGTGCTGAACGGCACCGAGGAGCCCGACGACATCATCCGCGCCACGGAGAAGGGCGTGTACGTCGCCAAGCTCGGCGGTGGCAGCGTGAACACGGCCACCGGCGACTTCGTGTTCGGAATGACCGAGGCCTACCTCATCGAGAACGGCGAGATCACCGAGCCGCTGCGCGAGGGCAACCTCATCGGCAACGGCCCGCAGGTGCTGGCCGACATCGACCTGCTCGGCAACGACTTCGCCATGGGCAACCCGGGCACCTGCGGCAAGGACGGCCAGGGTGTGCCGGTGGGCGACGGCCAGCCCACACTGCGCGTCAAGTCGCTGACCATCGGCGGGACGGCAGCCTGAGCATGGCCACCGGCAGCACACCGAAGCGGCACACCGTCGACGACCTGCAGGCCATCGCCGACCGCATCGTCGCCGAGGCCAAGGGTGACGAGCAGATCGAGGTCAGCGTGGGCCGCAGCACCGACACCGACATCCGCGTGTACCGCGGCCAGGTGGAGAACTTCGTGGCGGCCCAGAGCGCCGGAGTGAGCGTGCGCGTCATCACGAACGGCCGCACCGGCACCTCGCACGCCGGCACCCTCGACGAGTCCGCCCTGCGCGAGGTGCTCGCCGAGGCGCGCGAGAACGCCACCTTCGCCGGGGAAGACGAATGGGCCGGCCTCGCCGAGCCGGACGGCGTTCCCGTCACCCCGCAGGACCTGTGGAACGAGCAGCTCGCCTCGTGCCCCACGGAGAGGAAGATCGACATCGCCATGGAGCTCGAGCGGCTGGCGGTCGGTGCCGACAGCCGCCTGCGTATCGATTCCTCCAACTACTCCGACGGTGCCCACGAGGAGGCCTTCGCCAGCACCAAGGGCATCCGCGGCTCGTACCGCAGCAACAGCTGCTACGCGTCGGTGGAGGTTCTGGCCGACGACAACGGCGAGACCCAGACCGGCTGGTCGTACGCGCTCGGCAAGCACCCCGGCGAGTTCGACCTTCCCGCGGCCGGCCGCAAGGCGGCCGAGCGCGCCACGCGACTTCTCGGTGCGGTGAAGCCGCCGAGCAAGCGCACCACCGTGGTGCTCGACCCCATGGTCACCGCCCAGTTCCTCTCCATCATCGGCAGCACGCTGAACGGCGAGAGCGTGGTGAAGGGCCGTTCGATGTTCGCGAACAGGCTGGGCGAGACCGTTGCCTCGCCGCTCATCACCCTGATCGACGACCCCACCGACTCGCGCGCCTACACCGCCACCGAGCTCGACTCCGACGGCCTCGCCGCGCGCCGCAACGTGCTGATGGACCGCGGCCAGCTGAAGATGTTCGTCCACTCCTCGTACTCGGCGCGCCGCGCCGGCACGAAGAGCACCGGCAACGCCGTCGGGTCGGGCGTCGGTTGCCTGGCACTGCAGCTGGTGCCCGGCACCAAGTCCCAGCAGGAACTCATCGCCGGTATCGACGACGGCGTGCTGATCGACAGCGTGCAGGGCCTGCACAGCGG
>RFZO01000156.1 GCA_009920715.1 Actinomycetota bacterium
GGGAACAACGACTCGGGCACGGCGGGCGCGGGCGGGTACGTCACCGTGTACGGCGACTGCAACGCTTGGGTTGAAGTGGATATGTCGGGCGGTGACTCGACGGACGGGGACGCGGGGCAAGGCGGGCAACTCTACGTCTACGGCAGCATGGCGGTTCCCGATGGCACCGTGTCCGTTCGCGGTGGCACGGCCACCAACGGCAACGCGGGCAACGGGGGGCAGGTTTACATCGAGGCCAACTTCTCGGGTTCCGAGATTTCGGCCTACGGTGGCACCTGCTTCTCCGATTCCGAGAACCACCGTTCCGGCTCGGGCGGCAACGTCACCGTCAATGGGGCCATTACCTTCTGTGGCTTTCTGACCGTCTCGGGCGGTTCCCGCTTCGGGACGCTGACGGCGGGCAACACCCTTGACGCCCCCAACGCGGGAACCGTGGACGTAAACGGGAACATCACCGTTGGGGACATCTCGGCGGTTGGTGGAGACGTCGACACCGACAACTTCGCCCCCCACAACGCCGGGAACGGCGGCACGCTCTACTGCGAGGCGTCCTTGCTCGTGGCCGACGACCTTCAGTTTGAAGGTGGATTCGCCTCGCAGGGCAACGGCGGCAACGGCGGCTATATCGACGTGGAAGGCCCCTCGTCCATCGAGGACGACTTCGACATGGACGGCGGGAGTGCCAACAACGGGAACGCGGGCAACGGCGGGAGTGCCTACTTCTACGCCGACCTCGGCCTCGATGAAGTTCGCATGTACGGCGGGGACGCCACCAACGGCAACGGCGGGCAGGGTGCCTACCTGTTCGTGAAGGGCAACCTCACCATCAACGAGTTCTACAACGCCGAGGGCGGCTCCTGTGATTCGGCCAACGAGACGTACTACGCAGGCTCGGGTGGGGGCCTCGATGTGCAAGGCAACCTCAACCACTACGGGGATTGGGGTGACGACCTCTACCTGAACGGCGGGTCGCGCACGGGAGCGACGACCGTGGCGAACACGGGGGGCACGCCCGCGAACGGCGGCACGCTGAACGTGGGCGGGCACTTCACCTCACGAGAGGGTGTGAACCTCAACGGCGGCGGCGTGTTCACCGACTACCCCTACGCTCCCGGCGGCAACGCGGGGAACCTGTACGTCGAGGGGTCGTGCTACGTCTCCGACAACATTTACATGAACGGCGGGCGTTCGGTCGGCGGCGCGGCGGGCAACGGCGGCAACTTTGAGTCCAAGGGCCACGCGGGGTTCACCTCGTTGGAGTGCGACGGCGGGCAGGCGGCAACGTCCATCTTGGGCTTGGACGCGGGCGTGGCCGGAACGCCGGGGACGGTGACCTTCCGTGCGGGGGTGTCCACCGAAGAAATCAGTCAGTTGGACGGCCCCTTCGACCCCGGCGGTTCGGCCCCCGCGAGCGATGTGAACCTGTTCCTCACCGGGAACTGCACCATTGGAACTATCGACATGTCGGCACGGGCGGGCACCTACATTCGCCAGGACCTGTTCTTCGGAAACCCGGTGGTGTTGAAGGTGAGCTCCCTCCCGACGAAGAACACGCTCAACGACATCGCGGGCAACGCGACCGGAGACGTTTCGGGGAGCCTCAACGGCTTGTTCATCACGGGCGCGGGCGGGACTTGGTACTCCATCCCCGGCGTCCTCGTCGTCTGACCTTCACTTCTTTCGGGAGGGCTGAAATCCCATGACCGTTTACTACGTTCGGAATGCAAAGACCCGCGAGGTCTTGAACCAGCAGGGCACCTGGAGCCGCGACTTCGGTTCTTACCGCCTCGCGGAGTTCCCCTCCGAGGGGGCGGCGACCGCCGCCTTCCCAGCGGGGGTCGAGTGTGTCGTCGTCAAGCGTGAGCCGAAGGGGGGTGACAAGTGAAGTCCACGAAGTACGCGCTGCGTAAGGGCAACCAGTTCCTGAACACCGCCGACGAGTTCAAGTCCCCCGCCCTGTACCACAAGGACACGGTGCGGTTCGACACCGAGGACGCCGCACTGGACAAGGCCGTGGCCCTCGGCCTGCACCTCGACACCATCGACGTGATGGGGCTGCAGGTACGGGAACCGACGGCACCCTGACGGAACCGCGACACCTGCGGGGCGAGTGATCATAGCCAGTGGTGTGACCGCGCGGAGAGTACGCGTTCTATCCGTCGATGTCGAGTTCGGCCTGGTGCCATCGCGCTGCGCTGACGCCAGTTCGACCAGCGGGGGTGGCACGGGAGGGGCGGGTACGGTGACGGCATGACGAACACGCCGCCCCTGAACGCCGTCACGGTCATCCCGTCGAAGTACCTGCTCGACGGCCAGCGCATCCCGCTCGACGAGCACACGGTCGCCGTGTCGCTCCCGACCCCGCCGGGGGAGTCCGATGCCTGACCCGATGCCTGACCCGATGACCGACCGCGTGCGGCGGTACCAGGAGCTCGAGGCGGAGCTACGCAGGGTGCGTCCCGACCCCGGCACGCCCGAGTACCTGTCGAACATGGACCGACTCGAGGATCTGTGGTACTCGATGACGCCAGACGAGCGCCGGGCGCTGGAGGGGAACGTCGGGCACCGTGACGGTGTAGGACGGCGGGACGGAGGGCCAAAGCGGACGAACGACTGGGAATCACTACCCCCCTACGACCCCGACCAGAAGTGCCCGAAGTGCGGGCACGACGAGGTCGCGACGAAGTACATCGTGGCATGGGTTAGCGACGTGAAGCGCGAGGCACTGCACCGGTGCTGCGGCAGGTGCGGGTACGGGTGGAACCAGGCGACGGTCGGGGACGACCGTAGGTGAGGTACGGCGACCCCGTCGGCGAGGTCGACGCGTCCGTCCCGGTTAGCCTCATCCTGCTTGTGGGCGTGTGCCTGCTCGCCGTGTACGCCTACTGGGACGGGTACGGCGACGGACGGTGCCACGACCAGTGCGGGGCGGTGTCGGCGACCTTGTGTCCCGACGGAACCTGCACGTGCGACCGCGAGGGGGTCGGCACGGTGGCCCGTCTATGGGGGGCGACGGACATCCCGACCGTCAGGAGCATCCACCATGTCCGACCTCCGCAGCCGTCTCGCCCACGCCGACCCTGAGCTCCGGCCGCACGTCCTCCCCCTCGTCGCATCGACGGGGCATACGGCCGGGTGGACGCAGGGCGTGTTCGACCGCGCGGAAATCGAAGGAGTCCTGTCCCCGGTGTCGGATGCCGTGCGTGGTGCCCGTGCCCGCCTCCAGGCGATGCTCGGGGAGAACGAGCAGATGTCCCGCACGTACGCGATGGCGGGCATGGAGTACCGCGAGGAGCAAAAGGCCGCCCGCGAGACACGGGCGATGCTGGTCGAGGCCCTGCGGAAGCTCGACACGGTGAAGGTGGCCCGCACCGCCGCGTGGGAGAACCTGCCCGAGGGCTGGACCGACGAGTCGGTCCAGTCGTTCTGGGACAGCCTCACGGGCGATGTGAAGCACAAAATCACAAAGTGCATGAAGCAGATGGAGGGGCATGTGACCGACACGGGCGCGTTCTGCGGCGGTCTCGCCTCGCAGGTCGGTTACCGCGCCGCGTCCGGCCCCCGCGACGCGACCTCGATGCGCCGTGCGGCCATCCGCGTCGCGCACGAGGACCCGTCCGTCCGTGCGGGCATCCTGGCGCGGCTGCCCCGCTGAACGCCGCACGTGTCGTCGGTACTACGCCGGGCACAGAACTGAACACCTGATGGCCGTGACTTCGGTACAGTGGTGGCACCCGCACGAGGATCCCGCCGTGAGTCACCCCACCCCCATATTCGCCATCCACGACCAGAACAGCGCGATCCCGCACACCTTCGACGTGGTGCCTGTCCGGGTGTTCGCATCCTGCCGCGTCGGCGAGGACGTGTGCGTCTTTCAGTTCGTGAACCTGGGCGCACTGCCCGCCCACGTCCGCGACATCCTGTCCGTCGAGGTCATGGGGGCCGCGTCCGCCATCGCACACGCGACGGTCACGCGGCCGGTGGTCGCGGACGAGACCGACCGCGTCGAGAACGAGTCCACGACCGTCGTCCACACCAGCCTGGACTCGTTCGTGGACGCCATCGCCGACTGCCGCGAGGCGGGGGGCGACCTCCTCCCGTGCGACAACCCCCGTCACCTGATGATCGGGTACGTCCACCACCCGGTCGAGGGCGAATCCGTCGTCCATGAGGTCGCCCTGCGGAACATCAAGGGGACCGTCCTGTCGGACGAGGTCGCCGCGCGCATCGGAATGACCCCCGCAGAGGTCCGCGAGCACCTCAAGACGCACGAGGGTCGCGAGACCCTCGCGACGGGTCACCCGCCCGAACCCGCCACGACGCCGGAACAGGACGCCGAACTCGCGGCGGCCATGCTCGCCGCCCCGCTGCGGGTGGCCATCAACGGGGACGACTCGGTCGAGTTCCCCGACCTCGACCTGTTTCAGGACGTGACCGAGGGGATGGTCGACGTCGTCACGGAGCGGAACGGCAACTTCCGACCTTACAGCCCGCGTCCGGCGTGGGTACCCGCCGGGTGGTCGATACTGACCTTCCCTGACGACGCGAAGCGGGCGGGCGTCCTCAACGACGAGTCCCCCGACGGTGCGACGGGTGCGTTTGCCCGTCGCGGTGACCACCTGTTCCGCGCGTTCGCCGACGGGCGGTGGGACGAGTCGACGTGGCACCCGCCCGTGGACGCCGACGGTGGTCGGTACATCCCCGGCGGGTACCGCGTACACCGTTCAGGGTACGTCGGGAAGGCGGACATCGTCGCGGCCCTGGACGCCGTGCTGCCCTACTACCACGCGACCCCGCCCGCCGTCGTGCGGGGCGGCGCACCGTGACCGACCACAGACTGGGGATGATCGTCGCGACGGTCGCCGCCGTCGAGCGGCTGCGGCGGGCGCAGGGGCGGTAGCCCCCCTACCCCCCCGCGTG
>RFZO01000157.1 GCA_009920715.1 Actinomycetota bacterium
AACGCTGGCGGCAAGACGCTGCGCGAGAAGTGGGAAGAGGCTGTGATCCAAGGCGAGATCGCCGCCAAGGCTCTGGGCCGCGGCGACGTGCCCGCCGACATGCAGCGGGTGCTCGACCGCGTGCGCGCCGTCGAGGTGGACTGGAAGCGCGAGATGGCGGACTTCGCCCGCACGGTCATCAGCGACCGCGCCGACTGGTCCCGCAGCACGCGCCGCATGGCCACGCAGCCGGTCATCTACCCGCGTCGGATGCGCGACCGCGTCGGCACCATCGTCGTGGTGCGTGACACGTCGGGCTCCATCGACCGCGACCTCTGCTCCGAGTTCAGCGGACAAGTGACCAACTTGTGCGCCGATCTCCGCTGCAGCGCCATCGTGCTCGACTGCGACACCCGCATCCACGCCGAGTATCACCTCGACGCGGGAGACGAGTGCCCGCTCGACGCCCGAGGCGGCGGCGGCACCGACTTCGCCCCCGCGTTCGACCGAGTGCGTGAACTGATCGACGACGGCGAGAACATCGCCGGCATGATCTACCTCACCGACTTGGACGGCTCGTTCCCCGACGAACCGGCCGACTACCCCGTGCTCTGGGCCGCGTACAACACGACCGACTCCGCGCCCTTCGGCCGCACGATCCACGTGAAGAAGTAGGATGCCTGACCCTTTGCCCCTGCCGCCCTGCGGCGGGGGCAGCAGTCAGCCATTCGGCTGTATCCAAAAACCAACAACACAACAACATGAGCGCAGAACAAATCCTCATCCGACTGATCAACTCCGCGGCCTTTTCCCAAGGCTTGCACGACGCCCTGCACGTGGGGCGTTACGACCAAGAGCATCACGACCGACTGCGCGAGGACAACCCGAGCGAGGCGTCCTCGTACAAGACCGCATACGACGTGGGCATCACGCTGTATTGCGAAGCCAACAACCTCACCGACTGACGTATCCAACAACCAACAACACAACAACATGACCACGACCAACAACCCGACCGCCAACCCCAACCTGACCGACGCCGAGTGCGACGCGATCCTTCGTCGTCTGCACGCAGATGTCCGGCCCGACCGTACCGCGATCAACATCGTCGATTGGACGCTGTATCGCCGCTCGCAATACGCCAACTTCGACGAAGCCGTGCGGCATGGCGCCATCACCGAGATGCGCGACGTGTTCGGCTACACTTCCGCCGTCGATTCGCTGCTCGCGATGGAGCAAACCGCCAACCTGCTCGATCATCGCTCCGCCACCGACGACGTGCGAATCATCATCACGGTCGACAACGTGCACCTTCCCGAGTGCGCGCTCGCCGACGCAACCCACGAGATTCACCGGCACATGGTACGCCAAGGCTGGTACACCATCACCCCCAGCAACTGACCAACATGATCACCACGTCCCGCCAGAACTGGAGCCTCAACTCCATCGTGCGCGTCGGCTTCCTCCGCCTTCGCGTGATCGCCGTCATCCCAACGCCGGCCAACCATGAGCCCGACCAGTACGCCCTCGAATCCCTCGACGGCACCCGCTGGTACAGGTTCACGCCCCATCTCGGCATCCACCGCGTGGATACACGCGCCATCGCCATCGAACCTACCTTCTGACCAACATGATCAACCATAGCCAAGCGCGCCTCGACAAGGCCCGCCATTACCAAGACGTGACCCGCGGCCTCACCCCCGTCTGCTACGAGTGGGGCCTCCAGAACGTGGACGGTGCGTGGTATCGGCTCCTCCGCGAGCCGCACCACACCGACCAAGACATCGCCCGTGCCAAGTCGTACCTGCGCAACTCGCAGGACGTGGTCTCCCTGACCGTCGAACACCTCAACCCATGACCTCAACTCCCATGCGCCCTATGCAACTCCCTTCCACTGCCCGCCGCCTTCGCCTCGGCGATACCGTGCGCGATGGCGACTGGATGATGTCGCCCGATGGCACCGTCCAGATCGACTACGAATCGATCTGGATTGGAACGCTGATCAAAGCCAGCACCCCGTGGCGATTCTACCGTGTGCCCGATCAACCCAAGGTCGATCCCATGATCGCCGCGACCAAACGTATCCGCGCCAAGACTACACTCGGACAACTGGAAAAGCTGTTGGCCGAGCGCGCCAAGGCGCAGCGCCGCGTCACCCTTGCCCGTGACCGGCTCGACCTGATCAACCGCAACATCGCGAAGCTCGCGCAGACCATGGCCGAGCAACGCTTCGACTCCGACCTCAATCAAGTAACGCAACCAACCACCTGACCTGTTCCTACCATGAAAAAATACGACCTCATCCAGACCGCCCTGTTCATCCTCGCCGCCGCTTGCCTCGGCGTTGTCTCCGCCGCCGCCCTGATCCGATCCATCGCCAACCTCGTCCTCTCCTGACCCATGTCCTCGACCTCACCGACCCGCTGGAATCCCGAACTGATCGACGAACTTGTTTCCCACGGCTTCGACCGCGATGCCCTCGTCGCCGACAACGCCGACACGTTCACGCGCCACGACAACGCACGCTTCCGGTACATCAGCGCGACGCCCGTAAAGGCTGCCGGCTACGTGCCCAGCACCGACAGTCGCAACGGCACGCGCATCAAGCTGTACGTGCGCGAGATCAAGTACCCCTACGCTCACATCTCCCGCCGCGTCGCGCCGCTGGTCATCCTGACCACCAACCCGCGGTGGAAGAAGAGCCTCGCCCGCTGGATGATCACCACGACCATGCTCCTCACCGAGGAGGTGTGGCAGAAGGAGGACATCGAGAAGGCGAAGGAGCGGCGCAAGGAGGAGCAACGGAACAACAAGTTGTCCACGTTGCTCGACGAGTTCGACATCGCTCCCGCGCAATGGCCCTTCCGCGTTAGCTGGGACTGGCAGGAAACCCCCGAGTCGCCGGTCAACGTCGGGTCCGTCCTGCCCTTCAGCATCAATCCCAAGCGCCACAACTGGGACGGCGACACGCAGGTGAAGAAGCTCGGCCGGCTGATGCTCTTCCTCCATCAGGAGAAGTGGATCAACCTCGACGAGATGAAAGCACCCAAAGATCTATGAACCAGTTCCTGATTCTTCTCAGCCACCGCAACGCCGCCAACGGCAAGTATCGGTGTTTCGTCCTGCGCAAACGCCCGAAACGCGTGGCCGCGGGCAACGCCCTTGTGATCGACCTCACGACCACGCCGCCATGCGTGGTCGCCGCCGACCCCAAGATCTCGTACCCGTTCTACTCGAAACATCTGCCCGACCAGTTCGTCGATCACGAGGGGTCGCTGCGCAACAAGACCGGAGCGGTGGTGTTCCCCGCGCCGAACCTCCCCGACCGACAGCACGTGGAGGAGCCGACCAACCACCCGTTCACGCGCAACAATCTCGGCGCGTGGATCAAGGGCGGACCAAGCACGGTGCAAATCTACCCATCGAATACGAAAACCCCCACGTCGTGGCAGGACATGGCCGACATGCTTGCGCTGCATGTCCCCGAAACACCCCCCGCCGTCTACATCCGACCATGAAACTTCGTATCGAGATGCTGGATATGGGCGCGGAGTTCGCAATGAAACGGCGGGGCAAGACCACCAAGATCTTCTCCCGACTACGTCAGAGCATCTCCGTCATCCATGACGACAAGGAACCGCTGGACGCCGCCGCGCTGGAGGACCGCATCAACATGCGGCGCTTCGGCTACAAGGCGCTTGCGTCACGGCACAACCGGCTGCGCGTGTTCCGTATCCTTAACATGGATACTTCAATTCCGATTGAAATTTGGAACGACGAGAACCTCGCGTTCTTAAATCTCCCCAACCTCGATTTCTGGATCGACAAGGATGGCGACATGCGGAATCGATCCGCTGTTGTTGTGTTTCGTGGTCCATCGATGGGTCACGTTGAGGCATAGAGGACATAAGGGAGCCCCCACCGCTTCGGCGGTGGGGGTTTTTGCTTTACAGCAATTCGTTTTGCTGTCTGCTCCGCGACCTCCCATGTCCTTGTCCCCGTCGGCAATCGCGTCGTTGCTCGGCCGCCTCGGCCGCGGCAAACCCAAGACGCTCACCAAAGCGGAACGCGCCCGTCGCGCCCGCAGCCTCGCGGTGGCACGCAAAAAACGCTGGTCCTCATGAGCACTTACTTCGGCGGCAACCCCGCCAACATGGGCGTCGTCCACGCCCTTCCGCACAACACGTTCGCCGATCTTGTGGAGAACCTGTTGCGCGTTCCCGTCATCCTCGCCGTCACCAAGGCGCAACTCCTCGCGATGGACAAGGTCGCCGCGGGCAAGGCCAAGGCAACCGACTACCTCGTGCCGGCCACGTTCGCCGGCAACCCGTCGCCGCGGCGCACCGAGCACGCCCTGACCTGTCCGCTGGTGTTCCTCGACATCGACGATGCCGACGAGGCCAAGCGGGTCCTCGCCGCTGGTCCGGCCAACCTGTTGGGCGATCTCTCCGCGGTCGTGTACCACACAGCCCGATCCACACCGGCCGCGCCCCGCCTGCGCGTGGTGGTGAGCGCGGAGAATGTCCCTGCCGCACGCTATGCCGACGCCGTCAACACGGTCGCCGCGATGATGGGCCTGTCCGCCGTGACCCGCGAGTCGCAGGTTGCCGTGCAGCCGATGTTCCTGCCGACATGTTTCTCGGATGATTCATCCGACCCCATCATCCATTGCCATACCGCCGGCCGGCCCTTGGTCTTCGACAGCGCGGCGATCTCCCCGCTGAAGCCCTCCGGTCAAGGGCAACCAACCGGCTCAATCGATGACGATGGCACGGTGGTGGGTGGGTTGGAGAACCTGCGGGATACCATCGACGGCATCGAACCCAGCGACGTGGTCTCCGCGCTGGAAGCCATTGATCCCGACTGCGCGATGCAGCAATGGGTCGAGATCGGGATGGGGCTGAAGCACCAA
>RFZO01000158.1 GCA_009920715.1 Actinomycetota bacterium
CGCGGACATCGACGCCGTCGACTACCTGGTCGAGTCGTCGGACGCCGACGAGCCGTACGGCGAGCCCACGGACGAGGACGTGGCCGCCGCCGCATCCCTGCACCGCGTCACCGCCCATGTCGAGGGCACGCCCGACGAGCGCCTGTCCGCCATCTTCGAGGCCGTGATGTCCGGGTGCGAGGACGACGGTGTATCCCGCGTCGCACACGACACCTTCCAGTACGACAAGACCCCCGCATCCGAGCTGTCGAACAACTGGATGAACCGCAAGGAGCCGACCCGCGAGGTGGCGGACACCCGCCCCTACAAGGAGAACGCCCCCGGCCAGTGGACCCGCAGTCGCAAGGACCAGACGCACGAACCGTCCGACGGCGGGTACCAGGACCCGAACCCGACCTACTACCAGGGCGGGTCGGGCAAGGTCATCCCCGACGACATGCGCCTCGCCGCCGCGTGGGGTCCGGTGCTCCGCCGCACGGCGGGGGTGTTCCAGGCCCCACCCGCGCTGGTGTCCGCCATCGAACGGTGGGCCATCCCGCTCTACGCGGGCCACATCATGGCGTGGGCTCTGACCTCCGCCCAGTCCATGCAGGGCGACCCGGCGGGGGAGACCCGCGCCGAGCTCGCGCGGGTCCGTGCGCGCATCGGCGCGGACCTCGCGGCGCTGTCCGCCCCCGGCGACACGCTGATCCTCCCCCTGCCGAAGCTGACCTCCGGCGGGACCAAGGACGTCTACTACGTCGGCGTCCGACTGGTCGAGCCCGAGGCCTACCTGCTGGACGAGGGGGACAAGAAGCCCACCTTCCGCCGCCGCGACGTCGTGGAATTTCCGAAGTCCCTCTCGGGCGTGCTGCACCGCATCTCCGCCCCGACGCGGCACTCCATCCTCGGCCAGTTGGAGGCCCTGGTGGACAAGTACGGCGGGGAGGTGGACCGGGAGGGTGTTGACCGAGACCTGGTCAACCTGCGCTCCATCGCGACCTACGCCCGGACGTACGCCGAAGCCCCCGTCACGGTGAAGTCGTCCAAGAAGGCCACCTTCCGCATCGACGCGACCACCCTCGGTGGTTGGCGGTACGCCGACCGCGTACCGGCGGATGCGGACGCGCGCCTGTCCGGTGCGGGGCTCGACTCGATCACCGTCGAGCTGAACTTCGTCCCGAGGCAGACCGTGGGTGGTCAGTGGGACAGGACCACGTCCAAGCTGGAACTCGACATCCCCAAGTACAACGGCGGGATTCCGTACCCGATGGACGCCACCGAGTTCCGCGACGGGGTTGAACGACTGCGCGGCACCATCCGCCACGAGTGCCAGCACGTCGGACAGGACGTGCTTCGGGTGCTCGTCGGGATGGCCGATGTGGGGGGCATCCCACCCCGCGACACCAGGGACCTGTCCTACAACCCGTCGGGCACCAGCCTGGCGACCCCCCCGCGTCCACGGCAGGACCACGCCCTGCGCGATGTTGAGTTCTTCACCCGCATCCAGGACGAGGTGGACGCCTTCGTGCGTGTGTCCCGTCGCATCCCTCCCGAAGCCCGACGGCGGGTCATGCGGGTGTGGACCGGGGTCGACCGTGGGGTCATCCGCCAGTCTGAGTTCGGCATCCCCTTCAGGGTGATGGAGTTTTTCGGGTCCCTGCGCCTCGAACAGCCCGCCAAGTGGCGGCGTGCCGTCGCCGAGTTCGTGGCGGGTGTCGAGGCCGCCGGGGTTCGCCTCCCGGTTGACCGCCCGGTGCTGCCGTGATCCGTACCGCCGCCATGCCCCGCACGGGGTCGTACTCGACCATCCGCTCGTTCTTGAACGTGTACCACCCCGTGTTCCACGCGGCGACGATGCGGCAGTTCCTCCGCAGCCTCCGCACGGGCATCCGCGCCGACGGGACGTACCCGGAGCTGAAGGGGGAGTCGGGCATCCCCCTGACGAAGAACCTGGCGCACCTGGCCGGCAACCCATACGGTCGCCCCTACATCATCGTGCTCGACCTCGACCGCATCGAGCAGCGCATGTCCGTCCTCGACCTGGGCGTCACCGACGACGTGGGTGGGTTCGTCCTCGCCGTGCGCGGGGTCATCCATCCGTCGTACATCCGTGGGGTCATCGTGGGCGACCGCATCTACGCCATGCGGTCCATCACGTTCGTGCCCCCCGGTCGTGGGAGTTCCCCCATCACGGTTCCCAGGCGCACGCCACCTGGCGTGGAGGTGCTGAAGTGATCCGCACACCGTCTTTCGACCAACCCGACCTCGCCGCCGAGATCGTGGATTCGACTCGCTTCCCCCACGGTTGGCGCACCCCGTACATCAAGGGGAAGGGGACATCCCCACCACCCTCGGACCTGTCGGACGCCTCCGACTGGTTCGGCGAGCGCGTCTCGATGACCGAGGGCGGTTCCTACATCGCCGGGGTCCCCTCGATGGACGGCACCGACGACGAGTTCCGCACCGCCGCGTTCGTCGCCATCCCATCCGTGACCGCCGCCGTGTCGAAGGCGATGGGTGGCGGGGCGAAGATTACCGTCCTGACCGAGGGCACGGCGTTCGACCCGGACCCCGACGTCAAGCCCAGGGACGAGTCCGAGCTGGTCGCGGCCACCGTGGCCGGGGCGGCACGGAATACCGGGGCCAAGACCCCATCGTTCGACACGTGGGACGACGACCCCGTGAACGTCTACGACCCGAAGTCCCCGGTGTGGGACCGCCTCGAGGAGGCCACGGGGGACAGGGATGTCGCCCGTGCGGCCATCGCGGTTCGGATGCTCGTCGTCGGTGCCACGGTCTCCGACCTGGAGGAGGTCGGCATCCTGGACGACAGGTCCGCCCTGCGGTTCGAGGAGATGACCGGGCGCAAGGTGCCGAACAAGGTCACCGACCCCATCAAGGCCGACCTCCGTCGCCTGGTGTACCCTCACGAGCAGGACGACGAACCGACGGTCGTGTCGGCGGTGTCCGCCCTGTACGACTCGATGCGGGCGTCGAACCTCCTCCGCAAGGTCCACGAGGCCGAACGGGACGGCGGGGTCGCCATCGCCGTCGTCCCCCCGTGGATGGGGTACGCCCTGAATCCGGTCATCGCCCGACAGAACGCCCGCGAGGGAAACCGGCATAAGCAATCGTCCCTCGACCTCGAGTCCGGGTGGGGACGGCTGGCCGCCCGCAAACCATCCCGCAAGCCCCTGGGCGACTGCTACGAGGCGGCGTTCAAGTTCATCATGGACGCGTGTCAGTTCGCCCCTGAGAACGAGAGTCGGTACACCCTCGTCCACGCCGAGGTGATGGGACAGGGACCCCTCGAGGGGACGACGTTCGGTCACGCCTTCGTGGTGAAGGACAGGGCCGTCGTCGTCGACAGGTCGAACGGCAGGAACCTCGAGATGCCCGCCTTCCTATACTACGCAATCGGCCAGATCAGCGACATCGGGAACGAGCACCAGTACACCTGGGCAGAGGCCTTAGAAAAGGCGTTGAAGTACGAAACGTACGGTCCGTGGGACCTCAAGACGCGGAGCGGCCTATGAAAAACATCTTCGACCAGTCCAGCACGAAGCGCAAACGCATCGACCCGGACGTCCTGGACGCACTGTCCGCCGACACCGGTCGCACGGCGTCCCTCGACCTCGAGATGGCGTGGGGGTGGAACGCCCGCGTCGCCGCGAAGATCAGCGAGATCATGTCGGGCATCAACCCGAAGGTCGTGTCGGGGGCCAGGTCGGTCACCCCGACGCTGAAGCGGGCCGACCCGAACAACGTCATGTGGACGTACACCGTGCCGGGGTCGAAGGGCGAGACGTACACCGTCAAGGTCAAGGGCATCCCGAAGGGCAACGTCCGCGCCGTGTCGAAGATGGACGTCCTGGTGTCCTGCTCGTGCCCGTTCTTCCGCTACCAGGGGCCGGAGCACTGGGCGAAGGTTGGCGACTACCTGTACGGGAAGCCTGCGGGCACCGCGGCCACGCCGGACCAGAAGGACCCCGACGGGCGCAACCGCGTGTGCAAGCACGTCGCCGCCGTCTTCGAGCGCGCCGGCAACTTCTTCTACACGCCGCCGAAGGGGAAGACTGCCGCCACGACCCCCGTCCCCGACCGGTTCGCCCCCAACGAGGCCGGGGTGCTGACTCGGGACGAGTACATCCAACACCTGAACCCTGACGACAAGTTCCACCCGTCGACGGCGTACAACTACAGCACGTTCGACCTCAACGAGCGGTACGCACGCTGGCACCTGGGCACGACACACCGCACGAACAGGCCTCCCCTGGGGGTCGTGGGGTCGACGTCCGGCACGCTGTTCATCGACGAGGACGACCGTCCCGTCGCCGTGCTGCACGGCGGGACGCTGTACCACAACGATCAGGGGAATGGGATTCCCGACGAGTACCACCCCGCCAGGGGTGGACCCGTGCCGCTGGACATCCGGGCACGCCGCCGGGTCAAGTACATCGACGAGTACATCGCGAGGGTGGACGACCTGGCCCGACGCACTGCGACGCAGTACCCCGTCGTCCTGCGGCGGTTCGTCCACGGGGGCGAACCGATGACGCTGCGGGCGGAGGAGCAGCCCGCCCCCGACAAGGGGGTGAACATGGTGGTCGCGGACTCCGCTGGACGCATCATCGGCATCGCACAGAACGAATGGGGGGCCACCCTGATCGCCGTCGCTCGGGAGGCACGCGGGCGGGGCATCGGGGTCATCCTGTCGAAGGTGTGGCACGAACTGAACCCGTCGTTCGGGTCCGGCGGGATGACGAGTGCGGGCAACGCCCTGACGCAGTCCGTGTGGGCGGACCGCGTCCGCGAGTTCCTGTCCTTCGGGTGGTACACACAGATGGTCCGGGACGGACGCATGACGCCCGAACGGGTCCGC
>RFZO01000159.1 GCA_009920715.1 Actinomycetota bacterium
TGCGGGCGTGAGCTACGAACACATCACCCTCGACATCGCTGACGGCATCGCCACCATCACGCTCAACCGCCCGGACAAGCTCAATGCGTTCACCGGCACCATGATGCACGAGATGATCTCGGCGTTCGACCGGACTGACGCGGACGACGCCGTGAAGGCGGTCATCGTGACCGGTGCCGGCCGCGGGTTCTGTGCCGGCGCGGACCTCTCGTCCGGAGGCGACACGTTCTCGCGCGGCGGGAGCGACGTGGTGGGCGACAGGGGCATCCCGCGGGACGGCGGCGGCCTGCTCACCCTGCGCATCTTCGACAGCCTGAAGCCGGTGATCGGCGCCATCAACGGCCCGGCAGTGGGCGTGGGAGTGACGATGACGCTTCCCATGGACATCCGTCTGGCCAGCGAGGACGCGCGGTTCGGGTTCGTGTTCGCACGGCGCGGCATCGTGCCGGAGGCGTGCAGCAGTTACTTCCTGCCGCGGCTCGTGGGCATCCAGCAGGCCACGGAGTGGGTGTTCACGGGCCGCGTGTTCCCCGCCGCCGAGGCGAAGGAGGCCGGACTCGTCCGCAGCGTGCACGCGCCCGCCGACCTGCTCCCCGCCGCCACCGCGCTCGCGCGCGAGATTGCCGACAACACCGCGCCCGTCTCCGTCGCGCTCTCGCGCCGGATGCTGTGGCGGATGCTCGGTGCGTCGCACCCGATGGACGCGCACCGCGTCGACTCGCGCGGGATCATGGAGCGCGGCCGCAGTGCCGACTCGCGCGAGGGAGTGGTCAGCTTCCTCGAGAAGCGACCCGCGGCGTACCCCGACAGGGTGAGCGACGGTCTGCCCGACGTGTTCCCCGGCTGGGTCGACCCGGAATTCTCCTGACATGGCGGCGGGGGAGGGAAGCCTCCACGACCTCCTCGGTGCCCCGTTCTTCGTGGGCCTCGTCGACCGGTTCTACGACGCGGTGGAGGGTGACCCCGTTCTGCTCCCGCTCTATCCCGACGGTGCCGACACCGCGGCGGCGCGCGAGCGACTTGCCATGTTCCTCGCCCAGTACTGGGGCGGCCCGCACGAGTACATGGAGAGGCGCGGTCACCCGATGCTGCGCGCCCGTCACAACCAGTGGGAGATCGGGCCTCTGCAACGCGACAGGTGGCTGCTCCACATGCTCACCGCGCTCGAGGCGAGCCTCGCCGACGCGCCGCTCGACGACGCGACGCGGGAGGACGTGCTGGGTCAGATGGCGACGTACATGGTGAACGCCGCCGAGCACCTCCGCAACGCGGGGTGATCAGCGGCCGTTCGGGCCGAGCACGTGCAGCGCGATGGCAGCCGCCGCACCGACGTTGAGGCTGTCCGTGCCCGCGTGCATGGGGATGCGCACGCGCGTCGTAGCCGCCGACAGGAGTTCCGGCCCCAGGCCCGTCCGCTCGCTCCCGAGAAGCAGCGCGGTGCGGGCGCCGCGCGGTCGGTCGACGCGGGAGATGTCGGCTGCCGACGCGTCCGGAGTGGTTGCGTAGGTGTCGAACCCGCGGGAGGCGAGCAACCGTGCGATCGACGCGCCGTCGCCGCCGCGGGCGAACGGCACCGCCAGGGCGGTGCCCATGCTCACGCGGAGCGCGCGGCGCGCCAGAGGGTCCGCGCTCGTCGCGTCCAGCAGGATCCCGTCCCACCCCAGCGCGGCCGCGCTGCGCAGGATCGCGCCGACGTTGGTGGGATTGTCGATCGCCTCCAGCACGACCACGTGCCCGCACGCATCGAGAAGGGCCCCCGGGTCGACGAGCGCCGGGCGCACGAACAACCCGGTGGCAGAAAGGGGCACGCCCAGTCCGGTGACCTCCTTGCGCAGTGCGTCGTCGCCCACGAACACCGGCACCGCCTCCGTCACGCGCGGCGAGAGGACCTCTGCCTGGCGCGTGTCGCACAGCAACGCGACCGGGGTGGCCCCCGACTCGATCGCCCGCGACACGACGAGGTCACCCTCGGCGACGAACATCCCCGCGCCCACCTGCTCGCGGCGCTCGGTGCGGCTGGCGAGCTGGCGCTCCCTCCAGCGGAACGGGTCGAGACGAGCGTCCGCCGCGTCCGTGACCGGCACGATCATGGCCGGCTCAGTACGACCAGGGGTACGGCGACCAGTCGGGCGGGCGCTTCTCCACGAAGGATGCCCGGCCCTCCTCGGCCTCGTCGGTGCCGTAGGCAAGACGGGTCGCCTCGCCCGCGAAGACCTGCTGGCCGACAAGCCCGTCGTCGATGAGGTTGAACGAGAACTTCAGCATCCGTTGCGCCGTGGGGCTCTTGCCGTTGATCTCGCGGGCCCACTGGAGGGCGGTTTTCTCGAGGTCCTCATGGGCGACCACCTCGTTGACGGCGCCCATCATGTGCATCTGGTCCGCCGTGTACTCGCGCCCGAGGAAGAAGATCTCCCGCGCGAACTTCTGGCCGACCTGCCGCGCGAGATACGCGCTGCCGTAGCCGCCGTCGAACGAGGCGACATCGGCGTCCGTCTGCTTGAACCTGGCGTGCTCGCGCGACGCGATGGTGAGGTCGCTGACCACGTGGAGGCTGTGGCCGCCACCCGCGGCCCAGCCGGGCACGACGCAGATGACGATTTTCGGCATGAACCTGATGAGACGCTGCACCTCGAGGATGTGCAGGCGGCCGGCCCGGCCGCGGTCCATGGTGTCGCGTTCCTCGCCCTCGGCGTACTTGTACCCGTCCCTGCCGCGGATGCGCTGGTCCCCGCCGCTGCAGAACGCCCAGCCTCCGTCCTTCGGTGACGGCCCGTTGCCGGTGAGCAGCACGACGCCCACGTCGGTGCTCTGGCGGGCGTGGTCGAGCGCCGTGTGGAGCTCGTCCACGGTGTGCGGCCGGAACGCGTTGCGCACCTCGGGCCTGTTGAAGGCGACGCGCACGGTGCCCTGGTCCACCGCGCGGTGGTAGGTGATGTCGGTGAACGAGAAGCCGGGCACCTCGGTCCACGCGGTGGGGTCGAAGATGGGGGAGATGGTCACGCCCACATTGTTCCACCGCGGGCTCGTTACCCTTGCAACGCATGACGTCCGCTGTGTCCTGGGCAGGTTTCGAGGCGCAGGCGCCTGACCTCGCCTCGCGGGTGGCCGCACGGTTCGCGGCCCATCCGCACCACGTGGTGGGCACTGTCGCCGGTGACGGCAGGCCCCGGCTGTGGGGCTCCAACATCTACCTCGCTGGGGGCGAGATGTGGTTCGGCGCGATGCCCGGCCCCCTCCGTGTGTCCGACCTGGGCCGTGACCCGAGGGTGGCGGTGCATTCCGCCCCGCTCTCGGAGAATCTCGAGGGCGGCGACGCACGGGTCGAGGGTGTCGCAACGGTGCTCGACAGGAACGCCTCGACGGAATGGATGTCGTCCCATCTGCAGGTGCCCGACGGCTCCGGACGTCCCGACGGCGACGTGGTGCTCGTGGCGCTCGGTCGTGTCGTCCTCACCGAGGTCCGCGGCGACATGCTCGAGATGTCGGTGTGGGAACCGGGCGGGGGCGTCCGTATCGTTCAGCGCCGATGAAGACAATCGTTGCATTCTCCGGATCCACGCGCGCCGCGTCGTTCCACACCCGCATCATCCGCGCACTCCCGGGTCTGGCGCCGGAGGGAGTGCAGATCGCGCACTTCGACCTGTCCGACGTGCCGTTCTACAACCAGGATCTCGAGGGCGACGCGCAGCCCGCCGCTGTGGTCGCCATGCGCGCGGCGGTTGCCGAGGCCGACGGCGTGATCCTCGCGGCCCCCGAGTACAACGGTTCGTACTCCGCCCTCACCAAGAACACCATCGACTGGCTCACCCGTCCGATGGGTGGCGGCGCACTGCGCGGCCGGAAGGTCATGGTCATCAGCGTCACCCCCGGGCCGGGCGGCGGTCAGCGAATCTCGAAGACCCTCTCCGAGGTGCTCCCGTTCTTCGACAACCAGGTGGTTGCCGTGGTGAACGCGGCGACGGTGCACGAGAAGATGGCGGCCGACTCCGACACGGTGACCGATCCGGACCTCGTCGCGGCGCTCACTGCGGGTCTCGCGGCTTTCTGATCGGGCGGCACCGTCACCAGGTGTCGACCATCGGGCGCTTCTTGCCCGCACGGTCGCGCCACGAGCGCGGTGAGCCGATGACGGCGAGGATGTGTCCGCGCGTGTCTGCCGGGTCGATGACATCGTCGATCTCCACGTGGCTCGCCATGTTCAGCGCGCTCCCGTTCTCGTAGGAGCGCGCGATGAGGGTTGCCTCCAGTTCCTCGCGCTTGACGGGATCCGTCTCGGCCTCCAGTTCCTTGCGGTAGCCGAGCCGCACCGCTCCCTCCAGCCCCATCCCGCCGAACTCGCCCGTCGGCCAGGAGACCGTCATGGCGTTGCCGTGGAAACTGCCGCCCGCCATCGCCTGTGCGCCGAGCCCGTAGCCCTTGCGCAGCACGACGGTCACCCACGGCACGCTGATGCTTGCGGCCGTGACGAACATGCGGCCGAAGTGACGCACCTGCGCGGTGTGCTCGGCGTCCGGGCCGACCATGAACCCCGGCGTGTCACAGAGGCTCACGACCGGGATGTCGAAAGCGTCGCAGAGCTGGACGAAGCGGGAGGCCTTGTCGGCCGCATCGGAGTCGATTGCCCCGCCGAGATGCGCCGGGTTGTTCGCGATGACGCCCACGGGCCTGCCCTCGATGCGCATGAACGCGGTGAGTATGCCGATGCCGAACGTGGGGCGCAGCTCCAGGAGTGAGTCCCTGTCGGCGAGGAGTTCCATCGCACGGCGCACG